>NZ_JAALEH010000138.1:0-10203 GCF_011058195.1 Rhodococcus sp. 14C212
GCTCTTGAGCTCGGGATGCGCCTGGGTGGCCACGAAGAACGGGTGCACGTCGGCGGGGTACTCGACGAACTCGACGAGATGCCCGTCCGGGGAGGTGCCCGAGAACCTCAGGCCCGACTCGGCGATCCGGTCGCGGTAGGCGTTGTTGACCTCGTAGCGGTGACGGTGCCGCTCGGAGACCTCCTCGCTGCCGTAGGCGCGGGCGACGACCGAGCCCTTGGCGAGCACGGCCGGGTAGGCGCCGAGCCGCATCGTGCCGCCCAGATCGGCCTCGCCGGCGACGGCCTGCTCCTGATCGGCCATCGTGGAGATCACCGGATGGGTGGTGTCGGGATCGAACTCGGCGGAGTTCGCGTCGGTGATGCCCACCGAGCGGGCCGCCTCGATGACCACGCACTGCAGGCCCAGGCACAGGCCGAGCAGCGGGATCTTGCGGGTGCGGGCGTGGCGGATCGCGCCGAGTTTGCCCTCGATGCCGCGGATGCCGAAGCCTCCGGGGATCAGGACCGCGTCCACGTCGCCGAGCGCGGCCTGGGCGCCGGCCTCGGTCTCGCAGTCGTCGGAGGGCACCCAGCGGATGTCGACCTTGGCGCGGTGCGCGAAACCACCGGCGCGCAACGCCTCGGTGACCGACAGGTAGGCGTCGGGCAGGTCGACGTACTTGCCGACCAGCGCGACCCGCACGGTCTCACGCGGCTGGTGCACCCGGTCGAGCAGGTCGCCCCACACGGTCCAGTCCACGTCGCGGAACGGCAGGCCGAGCTGGCGGACGACGTAGGCGTCCAGGCCTTCGCGGTGCAGGACCTTGGGGATGTCGTAGATCGACGGGGCGTCGGGGCAGGAGATGCAGCCGTCGACGTCCACGTCGCACATCAGCGCGATCTTCGCCTTCAGGGCGGCGGGGACCTCCCGATCGCAGCGCAGCACCAGCGCGTCGGGCTGGATGCCGATGTTGCGCAGCGCCGCCACCGAATGCTGGGTGGGCTTGGTCTTCAGCTCACCCGACGGGGCCAGGTAGGGCACGAGGGAGACGTGCAGGAAGAAGACGTTGCCGCGGCCGACGTCGTGACGGACCTGGCGGGCCGCCTCGAGGAACGGCTGGGACTCGATGTCGCCGACGGTGCCCCCGATCTCGGTGATGATCACGTCGGGAACGTTGCCGTCCTTGTCGGGGCCGGCCATCGCCATGATCCGGTTCTTGATCTCGTCGGTGATGTGCGGGATGACCTGGACGGTGTCGCCGAGGTACTCGCCGCGCCGCTCCTTGGCGATGACCGTGGAGTAGATCTGGCCGGTGGTGACGTTGGCGGCGGCGTTGAGATCGCGGTCGAGGAAGCGTTCGTAGTGGCCCACGTCCAGGTCGGTCTCGGCGCCGTCCTCGGTGACGAAGACCTCGCCGTGCTGGAAGGGGTTCATGGTACCGGGGTCGACGTTCAGGTACGGGTCGAGCTTCTGCATGGTCACGCGCATGCCGCGCGCGGTGAGAAGAGCGCCCAGGCTCGATGCCGTCAGCCCCTTGCCCAGTGAGGAGGCGACGCCCCCGCTGACGAAGATGTGCTTGGTGGCGGTACGCGAGTGGCGTGACTGTGGCAAAGAAGCTCCCGTGACGTCTGGTGCAGGACTTCGGACTGATGACGGAACTGCTGGGGCCTGCACGACCCACGGAACTTCACGGTAACACCTGTCGCGGGTCCCGCGTGCACGACTCGCCCGGATCGGACGGGGATCACACCGTCCGCCGCGGCGCGCCCCGTCAGCGGGCGGCGGTTCCGACGGTGACGGCGCCGGCGTTGGGGCCGGTTCCGTACCGGCCCGACACCCCGGCGAGCTGTTCCTGCAGCGCCAGCACCGTGGTGATGCGGCCGGATTCGCGGTCGACGGTGTCGACGGTGGACAGACCGGCCGACAGCGCCGCGTCGGCCCGCACCACCGCGACGGCCCCGTTGCCGACGGCGGCGCCGGGCCGCCCGGCCAGGACCGTGCCGGCACCGCGGGAGTCGAACGCGGCGGCGAAGCGGGCCAGCAGCGCACCGCGGTTGCCGCCGCCCTCGGCGCCGGCTCCCCCGTCGCCGGTGACGACGATCGCGGTCTGGGCGGGTTCGACGGTTCCGTCGTCGTACGCGACGAAGCCGCCGCCCCGCAGCGTGGAGAGCGCGAGGTCACGCTCCTGAAGGGTGCTGCGCGGCTGCCCGCTCGCCGGATCGACGAGCAGCACGGCTCCGAGCAGATCTCCGGCCAGGCTGCCCTGATCCACGGCGCCGGTCTGCAACTGCACCCCGGCGGGGACGACGTTGGTGACGGTGGTGCGCAGCTGGTCGGCGCCGGCGGCGTCGACGAAGGACTCGGTCAGTGAGATCCGGCCGGTCACGGCGGCGTCCGCGGCCTCGACCGTGCGGATCACCGCGTCCAGGTCCGCCGGGTCGGTGTCGGGGGTGGCGATCATGAGTACCGTGCGGCCGGCGAGGGCGTCGCGCACGACGCGCCCGGACACGGCGGCGTCGAAACCGTCGGCCGCGTTGAGCTGCTCGGTGAGCGCGTTGGTGCGGTCCTCGGCGTCCTGCAGCCGGCGCTGCAGCTCGGACCGGTCGTCGCGCAGCCCGGCGACGACGCTGTCCGACAGCAGCCCGGAGCCGAGGACGATGCCCACGGCGAGGGCGAGGAAAACCGCTGCGATCGAGATTGCGTGGTGACGCAACGAGATCACGCGGTCAGCCCCTGCACCCACACCACGAGGCTGTCCCAGCTCTGCACGGCCCAGTCCACGACGTCGCCGCCGAGGTTGGACACGATCAACGCGACGATCACGGCGATCAGCGCGGCGAACACCAGCAGGGCGATCACCCCGCCGGAGACGCGGCTGCGGTAGAGGGTGGCGACGGCCTTGGCGTCGACCAGCTTCGGCCCCACCTTCAGCCGGGTCATGAACGCCGACGGGTTGCTGTCACGGCGGCCCTGGTCGAAGAACTCGTCGAGCGAGACGGTGCTGCCGACGGTGACGATGAGGGCGGCGCCGTGATGGTCGGCCAGCAGCAGCGCCAGGTCGGCGGGGGCGCCGGTGGCGGGGAACGTCATCGCGCCGATGCCCAGGTCCTGGATGCGTTCGAGGCCGGGGGCGTGGCCGTCGTGATCGGCGGGCAGCACCACCTCGGCGCCGGACTTGAGGGTCTCGGTGCCGATCTCGTCCGGGTCGCCGACGATCAGGTCCGGCCGGTACCCGGCCCGGACGAGCGTGTCGGCGCCGGTGCCGACACCCACGAGGATCGGCGAGTATTCCTTGATGAACGGCTTGAGGTTCTTCAGGTCCTGCTCGTGGTCCGGTCCGTCCGCGACCACCACCACGTGCCGGTCGCGCAGGTCCACGTCGACGTCGGGCACTCCGACCCCGTCGATGAGCAGCGGGCTCTCCGAGCGGATGAACTCGATGGTGTTGCCCGAGAACGCCTCGAGGTGGTCGACCAGACCGGTCTTCGCCTCGATCATGCGGTCGGAGATCTCGGTCTCGGTCTGCTCCTCGCCCTGGATCAGCAACCGTTCCCCGGCATAGACACCGCCCTCGTGCAGGCGGACCTTGGCGCCGTCCTTGACCTTCTTGAACACCTCGGGACCGGTGCTGTCGATCAGGGCGATGCCGTTGGCGACGAGCACCTCGGGGCCGAGGTTCGGGTAGCGGCCGGTGATCGACGCCGAGGCGTTGACCACGGCGGTGACCCCGGCCTCGACGAGTGCGTCGGCGGTGACGCGGTCCATGTCGACGGCGTCGAGGACGACGATGTCGCCGGGACCGACCCGGCGCAGGAGCTTGGCCTGGTTCTTGTCGACCCGGGCAATGCCGCTCACTCCGGGCAACGTTTCGTTACTGCGTGACAGCAGCGCCGGCATCTTCATGGCATCGATGATGAACCCGGGCCGGGGCCGGGCAACGGAGGCGCGCCGGGCGGGATCAGCCTCGTCGTTCGGCGTGCGCGGTGGCGAGCAGTTCCTCGGCGTGGGCCCGGCCCGTCTCGGTGTCGCCGAGGCCGGCGAGCATGCGGGCGAGCTCCGCGACACGCTCGGTGTCGGTGAGGGCGCGCACCCCGCTGCTGACGCCGCCGCCGGCGTCGTCGACCTTGTCGACGACGAGGTGGGTGTCGGCGAACGCGGCGACCTGCGGCAGGTGGGTGACCACGATGACCTGATGGGTGCGCGACAGGCGGGCCAGGCGCCGGCCGATCTCGACCGCAGCGCGGCCGCCCACCCCCGCGTCGACCTCGTCGAACACCATCGTGGCGCCGCGCTCGGACCCGGCCAGCACCACCTCGAGCGCGAGCATGACGCGGGAGAGCTCACCGCCGGAGGCGCTGCGCGCGAGCGGCAGGGGGCGGGCCCCGCCGTGCGCGGCGAGCCGGAACTCGACGTCGTCGACGCCCGAGGTGCCGGCGTGCAGCATCCGCCCGCCGACCTTCAGCGGTGCGGTGTCCTGCGGCCCCGCCTCCCGGTCCCGCACCTGCACGTCCAGACTCGCCCGGCCCATCGCCAGGCCGGACAGCTCTTTGCTGACCGCCTTCGCGAGTTTGTCGGCGACCTTCCTGCGGGCGGCGGAGAGGGCGGTCGCGGCCTCGGCGGTGGCGGCCGCCTCGCGATCGGCGCGCGCGGCGAGTTCGGCGACCGCGTCGGCGGACACGTCGATCCTCGACAGCCGGTCGCGGGCGTCGCGAGCCCACTCGAGCACGCCGTCGATGTCCGCGGCGTACTTGCGGGTGAGCGACTTCAGCTCCGCCTGGCGGTTCAGCAGCGTGTCGAGGGCCCCCGGGTCCGACGGCAGCTCCGACAGGTACCCGGACAGTTCGCCGGCGACGTCGGTGACCACCGCGATGGCCTCGTCGAGCCGGGGACCGAGCTCGCGCAGGGCCGGGTCCTCGGCCGCCTCGAGCCGCGCCCGGGACTCCCCCAGCAGATCCAGCGCCGCCGCAGCCACGTCGTCGCCGTCCCCGCCGGCGAGCGCGGCCTGTGCGCCCTGCGCGGAGTCCCGCAACGAATCGAGGTCGCCGAGCCGGCGCACGTCGGCCACGATCCGGGTGTCCTCCCCCGGCTGGGGGTCGACGGCGGCGATCTCGTCGAGCGCGAACCGCAGGCGGTCCGCCTCCTGCGCGAGCTCCCGGGACCGCTCGGTGCGTTCGATCAGCTCGGTCCGTGCGGTCAGCCACCGCTGGCGGTGCTCCTGGTACGCCGCCAGCAGCGGCGCGATCGTCTTGCCGGCGAACCGGTCGAGGGCGGCGCGCTGCTGGTCGGGCCGCAGCAGCCGCAACTGGTCGTTCTGGCCGTGCACGGTCAGCAGCGGATCGGTGAACTCCGACAGCACCCCCACCGGGACGCTGCGCCCGCCGAGGTGGGCGCGGGAGCGGCCGTCGCTGCCGACGGTGCGGACCGCGATGATGCTGCCGTCCTCGTCGCGCTGGGCACCGGTCGTCTCGAGCAGGCGTGCCACTTCCTGCTCGACGTGGCTGGGCACCCCGCCCGCCGCGCTCGACCCGCCGTCGGCATCGATGCAGAAGCGGCCCTCCACGACGGCGCGGGAGGCGCCGACACGGACACGGGTGGGGTCGGCGCGCACCCCCGACAGCAGGTGCAGGCTGGTCACGACCATGGTCTTGCCGGCTCCGGTTTCGCCGGTCAGGACGGTCAGCCCGCCGTGGAACTGGGCGCCGGCCTCGGAGATGACCCCCAGATTGTCGATCCGGATCTCGGCAAGCACCTCACAGTCTCCTTCCCCGCCAGCCCTTCACCGGAAGATCGAACTTGCGCACCATGCGGTCGGCGAACGGCGCCGAGTCCAGCCGCACCCACCGCACCGGATGCTTGCCGCGCACCACCTCGAGTCGGCCTCCGGCGGGCAGGTCCAGGGTGCGACGGCCGTCGCAGAACACCAGCCCGTCGTGGCTGCCGGCGAGGGTCTCCACGGCGATCAACGACTCCGGGCTGGTCACCATGGGCCGGGCGAACAGGGCGTGCGCGTTGCTGGGGATCACCAGCAACGCCTCGAGTTCCGGCCACACGATCGGGCCGCCGGCGGAGAACGCGTATGCGGTCGATCCCGTCGGGGTGGCGATCAGCACGCCGTCGCACCCGAACGCCGACACCGGCCGGCCGTCGACCTCGAGCACCACCTCGAGCACGCCCAGGCGGGACTTGTTCTCGAGGCTGGCTTCGTTCAGCGCCCACCCCCGGTCGACGATCACGTCGTCGACCCGGATCGCGACGTCCAGCGTCATCCGCTCCTCGACCCGGTACTCGCGGCGCACCACCTGCGCCAGCGCCTCCTCGAGATGTTCGGCCTCGGCCTCGGCGAGGAAACCGATGCGGCCCAGGTTGATTCCGAGCACGGGCACCGCCGCGCACTGGGCCAGTTCGGCGGCGCGCAGGAAGCTGCCGTCGCCGCCGAGCACGATCACCATCTCGCAGCCCCGGGCGGCGTCCGGTCCGGGTTCGACGATGCGGACCCGCCCGTCCGGTCCGGCGAGCGGACCCAGACCGGTGCTGGCGACCTCGTCGTCGAGCACCCGCAGCCCGATGCCGGCCTCGCCGAAGATCTTCGCCATGCGCTGCGCCGTCGCGGCGATCTCGACCCGCCCCGAGTGGGACACGAGCAGGACCTCGCGCGACGCCCGCTCCGGGCCGGTCGCTGCACTATCTGCGGTCACTGGGGTCCTTCCTGCACGGCTCGTTCGACGAGTTCGACCACGTCCGCCCCCAGTTCGACCGGGCCGGGTTCCCCGGCGCGCAGCCACAGGAAGTACTCGACGTTGCCGGACGGGCCGGGCAGCGGACTGGCCACCGCCCCGAGCGTACGCAGCCCCAGAGCCTGGGCCTCCCGGGCGACACCGAGGACCGCCTCGGTGCGCAGAGCCGCATCCCGGACGACGCCGCCACTGCCGACCCGCTCCTTCCCGACCTCGAACTGCGGTTTGACCATGGGCAGCAGATCCGCGCCCGGAGTCACGCACCGCACGAACGCCGGGAGTACCAGCTTCAGCGAGATGAACGACAGATCCGCCACCACCAACTCGACCGGCCCTCCGATCGCGTCCGCATCGATGTTACGCACGTTTGTTCGATCGATCACGTGGACGCGCTCGTCGGACTGCAGCCGCCACACCAGCTGGCCGTAACCCACGTCGACGGCGACGACCTCGCGGGCGCCCTCGTGCAACAGGACGTCCGTGAAGCCGCCGGTGGAAGCCCCGGCGTCGAGGCACCGCCGCCCGGTGACCCGCAATCCCTGTGGGGTGAACGTCTCGAGGGCGCCGAGCAGCTTGTGGGCCCCTCGCGAGGCCCACGCCACCTCCTCGGCGTCCTCCGTGACCAGCAGGGGCGCCCCCGGATCGACCTGGGTCGCGGGTTTCGTCGCGACGGTGCCGTTGACGAGGACCCGCCCCGCCGCGATCAGTTCGCCGGCGTGCTCGCGGGACCGGGCAAGGCCCCGGCGCACCAGCTCCGCATCGACTCGCGCTCGCCGGGCCACGTCAGATCTTGTCCACGGTCGCGAGGGCCTGGACGAGCAGGTCGTGCGCCTGTTCGAGCAGCTGCGCCTGCCGCGGGATGATCTCGGACGGATCGGGCTCACGGTCGGCGGTGACGTCGCGGGCGCGCGTGAGCAGACCCTCGACCTCGATCTGGATCGACGCGGGATCCACGCCCGGATGGGGACGTGGAAGGTGTTCGCCTGGGCGTGGAATCGACGTGCTCATCGTCGACCACGCTAGTGCATGCCGGTGACGAACCGGCACACCACGCAAACCCGGCTCAGCGGGATATTCCCCACCGCGCCAGCAGTTCGTCCGTCGCCACGACCCGACCGAAACCGGGGTTGGCCCAGGCGACGTCCAGTACGGCCCGCAGCGCGGCCATCGGGTCCGCCGCGAACTCCGGGGCCAGGTGCACATCCTGTCCGTCGAACGACACCGCTCCCGGCTCGCGCGTTCCCACCCGCAGCGTGGCCGCCTCGGCGTCGAGACCCGCGAGCGAGTCGGCGACATAGGTGGGACGCTGCTCCGCCGGCGCCCGGAGCAGATCCGCGACCGTGCTGACGCCGGTCAGCACCAGCAACGAATCGGCGCCGACAGCGTTCGCGCCGGCGATGTCGGTGTCGAGCCGGTCGCCGACCACGAGCGGACGCGAGGCGCCGCTGCGCACGACGGCGTCCTCGAGCAGCGGCGCGGCCGGTTTACCCGCCACCAGGGGCTCGCAGCCCGTCGCCGACCTCAGGGCCGCGACCATGGAACCGTTCCCGAGCACCAGGCCCCGCTCGGTGGGCAACGTCGAATCGATGTTCGTCGCCACCCACAGGGCGCCGGATCGCAGTGCGAGCGTCGCCTCGGCGAGAATCGCCCACCCGGTCTCCGGAGAATGTCCCTGCACGACCGCCACGGGCTCGGCGTCCGCGGAACGGACCGGAGTCAGACCGACCCCGGCGACCTCGTCGACGAGGGCGCCGGTGCCCACCACCAGCACCGGGGCGCCGGCCGGGACCCGCTCGGCCAACAGCCGGGCCGCGGACTGCGAACTGGTGACCACGTTCGACTCGTCGGCCGCGAAACCGAGTTCGCGCAGATGTTTGGCGACCTCCCCCGGGCGACGGCTCGCGTTGTTGGTGACATAGAACAGCCGCTCGGCACCGTCCGACAATGCCTCGCGGGCCCCGGGAACCGCCTCGGCGCCGCGGTAGACGGTGCCGTCCAGATCGAGCAGGAGAACGTCGTAGAGCGCCCGCAACGACGCACCGCCGGGAGTACCGGTCATTGATCCTCTCCGGTGAGCTCGGCGACGCGTTCCTCGGCGTCGGTGTCCCCCTCCAGATCCGCCGCCGCGGCGTTGAGGAACCACTTCAACCCGTCCTCGGTGCGTCCCGCAGCCACGAGTGCATCCGCGTACGCATAGAACAGGCGCGCGGCGGACGGGCCGGTGCGCGAGGCGTCCAGGTCCGGGGTCTGCAGGGTGACGACCGCCTGGTCGAACTGCCCCAGATCCATCCGGGCGCCCGCCACGACGATGCGCAGCTCGGTGGCCTCGTCGCCGGTCAGTGCCCGAGCCTCGTCGCTGCGACCCAGCTCGATCGCGCGCTCCGGCCGGCCGAGACCGCGCTCGCAGTCCGCCATGACCGCCAGCAATCCCGGTCCCCCGGCCATTCGTCGGGCGGCCCGCAACTCGGACAGCGCCTCCGCCCACTCGCCGGCGTGGTAGGCGGTGATGCCCGCTGCCTCGCGGACCACGGCGATACGGCCGGCGCGCTGTCGCGCAGCACGAGCATGCGCCAGCGCCAGACGGGGATCGTCGTCGATCAGGCGGCCGGCCATGACCAGGTGCCGGGCAACGGCGTTGGCGTTCGACTTGTCGAGACTCAGCAGGTCCCGGCGGATGGTCGGATCGAGGTCCGACGCCTCGACGTCCTCGGGCAGGTCCGGTTCGTCCGGCCGGGCTTCGCGACGCGGAGCCGGAGCACCCTCGCGACCACGGCTCGGGCCGAATCCGCCCTCGCCGCCTCGGCGACGCGGAGCGCCCCCGTCCCGCCGTTCGGGTCCGTGACCGGCACGGGACGTGCCCGTGCGCCGATCGTCACGGCTCCGATCGTCACGCCGGTCACCGGTGCGCCGATCGTCCCGGCGGTCGTCGTTTGTGCCTCGATGCGGGCGCTCGCCGCGGGAACGGTCGTCGTGGGAACGGTCGTCGCGGCGCTCACCGTAGGGCCGGTCTCGCCGGTCCCCCGACGGGCGGTCGCTGCGGGGTCGCTCCGACCGGGTGCTGCCCCGGGAGTCGTCCCCGATGCCCTTGGGTGCCTCGCTTCGACGTTCCCCGCGGAACGTGCGGTCCTCGCCGCGACGATCCGGTCGGCCGGCGAATCCTTGCCGACGGTCCTCGCTGCGGGCCTGGCCCCGATCACCGCCTTGGCGACGTTCGCCGCTGTCTCCGCGTCCCGACCTGGGAGTGGACCCTCCACTCCGGAAGGATCGACGCTCACCATCGTTGTCGGACACAGAAAAATCCTTTCATGAAAAGCCAGAAAAACCACGAGAGGGGACCCAACTGGTGGGTCCCCTCTCGTAAACGGGTGTTCGGCGGTGTCCTACTCTCCCACACCCTGTCGGGTGCAGTACCATCGGCGCTGGAGGGCTTAGCTTCCGGGTTCGGAATGGGACCGGGCGTTTCCCCTCCGCTATGGCCGCCGTAACT
>NZ_JAALEH010000139.1:0-10186 GCF_011058195.1 Rhodococcus sp. 14C212
TCGTTACAACACCCGAAGGAGGCACTCCACTCTCGGTCAGATCTGCCCGATCGAGTACGAGCAGCGATCGGCTACGCTGGCCACCGCCGCATAGGAACGTGTGTCCACATCTCGGGGGGAAGCCCCCAACATGCGCTGTTCCGACTGTGACATGTAGGTTCTGCGCGAACACCACCTGCATCGGATCATCGAGTTCCGGAGCGTCAGGGTTGAGTGTGAATGCGACACGATCCCAGTTCCTGTCCACCTCCTCGCCGTTCAGCAGACGTTCCGTTCGGAGAACGTCCTCGACGTGGTCAACACCTTCGACGGCAAGGTCAGGAACCTTCAACTCGATCGGGGTGTAGCGCTGGATGCTGATCAGTGCGCGAACATAGCGCAGCAAGACGCTGTTCCAGGAGACGGTATCCCGGTTGCGTGGACCTGCGAGAATGTCCTGCTCCACGCTGCCCCCACTTCCGCGTGTGCGCTCTATCCGAAAACGATTCGGCGCGGTGAAGTGATGGACAAAAGATAGGGATGGTTCGATCTGGTCCGGGTAATGCCCGGTGGGGTCTCCACGGTGCACCAGCAGGGTCATCTCGACCTTGCCGTCACAGATTGATCCCAGTGGTTCGATCTCGAGAAAACCGACCGAGTCCGTGCCACGGCTCGCGATGCCTGTGCTGCCCGAGTTCGTGGCGGTGTGATACATCCTGAGGTCTACGGTGGCCAAGAGATCGTCTGTCGGTGAGAGGATCGACATCCGACGATCGAAGGTCTCGCCAGCGGTGGACGCCCCGAGGATCATTTTCGCGGACTCGAAATCGCCTCCGAGCCCTCCTGGCATGTCAGCCGAAAAGTCCTGCACATCGAGTGGCCGAGATGGTGGGCGTCCGTACTTGAAGAAGTACTCGATATCGCGGTGCTCGTCACTTCCGGTCTTGGCAATGAGAGTCGCGTGGAACGTGATCGGTCGCTCTACCACTGATTCCGCGCAGCGTGCGAGGACGTGGAACGTGACCGTGCTGTCTCCGATCTGGCGGGAAGCGCTGGCAACGCGGGCAGGATAGCTGCCCGTCGCGGCCGCTTCAGCGAATGTGTGTCCGACCGCGATGTCGTACTGAAAATGTGGGTCGCGCCGGTTGAGGGTGTCACGCAGTGCGGCCAGTTGGCCCTGGACCATTGCCGGTTGCAGAGCCGTGAAGTCTTCGGGGCTCGTCGAGAGTGGTCCTGCCATCTGGATTCCCGACAGCTGCACGAACTGCGCGATTTCATGCTGCATGCGCTCTCGGCCGTCGCGAAAGTAGTAGTCCACGATGTCCGGGTATCTCGCCACCCATCCCTCCAGATGGGGCAGGCCCATCCAGTCACATGGAAAGGGTCCTGTCTTCTCGAGTTCCTCCAGCCATTTTGTGTTCTCCGGTGTGGGGTCGAGCGGCAGTGTCAGATGCCATCTGTCGATCGTCCAGCCGCGCTTCGTGGCGTAAGTTTGAATCCTCTTGTGTGACTTCTTTATTTGTCGCTTCTCGCTGGATCCAAGGTTCTGCGTGAACTTCTTGACCTGGTAGATCTCGTAATGATCGGAGCCCAACGGGACGCAGACGTCTATGCCACCGTCGCCCTGGGACGGGCGGATTCGGAACGCATGTGGTTCCTCCCGACACACGAACATCGACACCACCGACTCGATGTCGTCGCCACCGAACCGCGACCATTCCAGTCGCCCCATCCCGACTCCCTCCGGTTGGCGTTACCGCCCTGCACACTATCGGCCTGTGCCCCTGTTCATTGGGGCCTGGACTTCTCGGCCCGGCTGGGCCCGCGTCGTAACGGGGATGCCCGGTCAAGCCCCGGTAACGTCAACGCCCGAACAACAGCGGCCCGGGAGCAGGGCCGGGCAGAAGTGAAAGCAGGCAGTAGTGGCGACATCGGTGCACGAAGTGATCGACGCGTTCCGGAAGGCACCGTCCAACTCCGAACGAGGCACCCGCTTCGAGCAACTGATTCAGAAGGTGGCCACCGTTGCGGTTGAGACGATGAAGGTCGTCGACTCGCTGGTAGCTCTGCCGGCACTGAGACAAGGAGACCTGTGACAACGGCGACGGTCTTGACAAACACTAGAGAGGCTCCTGCAGAAGGAATGTATCTTCGGAGTTTCACGATCGAGGGGTTCCGATCGTGCAGCAAGGTCACGGTCCCGCTGCGCCCGACGGTGACCTTGCTGGTTGGCGAGAACAATGCCGGCAAGTCCAACATCATCGAAGCGCTGCGATTGGCGACCACTCCACTGAGTGGGCGGCGGACCCGATACTTCGAGCTCGATGATGTGAGAGACGGGGACACAGAGCAGGTACTCCTGACCTCCCAGTTCTCGGGGTTGACGGCGTTCCAACGCGCACACCTCATCGGTGCGCTGGATCTTACGAACAATGAAGCTGTCCATGTAACGCGATTTCGTCCGTCGCTGGACGGTGTTCGTCGAGGACGTGTCGAGCATCTGGTTGGCTGCGACGGCTCGCCAGACCCTGAACCGGAGAAGCGCGAGCAGATAAACCACGTCTATCTCGCCCCCCTCCGGGATGCACAGCGAGAGCTCGATTCTGCTTCGGGGAACCGGCTCGCATTGATAATGCAACATCTAGTCGACGAGAGCGATCGGAACGAGTTCGTCATACAGGCGAAGAAGGCGCTGGATGATCTTGAGGACCACCCGGCCGTCACGGGTGTGAATAACGGCATCCAGGGACACTTGTCCGAACTGACTGATCCGGTGCGCGCACAGAAGGTTCACCTGGGATTCGAACGACCGCGTCTTGAGCGTCTTGCGCGGAGCTTGCGGCTGAAGATGGCTGAGCACGAACTCAACCCAGCCGATCTCGCCGTGTCCGGCCTCGGATACGCCAATTTGCTCTTCATGGCCACCGTGATCCTGGAACTGCAAAATGCGCAGGATTCGGAACTGACGCTGTTCTTGGTCGAGGAGCCGGAAGCGCATCTACATCCGCAATTACAGGCGGTGCTCATGGAGTTTCTGGTTGATCAAGCCACCACGTCGGTACGCGATGACCGGGAGGGACCGGCCGGACGGATCCAGGTCGTTGCCACCACGCACTCTCCGAATCTGGCAAGTGCCCTACACACCGAGAGCGTGGTCGTGGTTCGGCCCGGTTCGAGTGCTGATAGCGGCACTGCCGTCATCCCCCTGGCAGACATTGCACTTGAGTCGAACGAACGCCGGAAGATTGATCAGTATCTAGATGTAACCCGCTCCGAGTTGCTGTTCGCACGTTCGGTGGTGCTGGTCGAAGGAATCGCCGAGGCAGTTCTCGTTCCAGCACTAGCGAGACACTGCGTCTTTAACGGGCCCACTCAGTCCGAACAGCAGCTCCGCCGAGCGTTTCGTGGTGTATCGGTTATCAATGTCGGCTCCGTCGATTTCAAGCCCTACATCCAGCTACTGATGCAGAAAGTGAACGGTAGCCGGTTGGCTGACCGCTTGGTGGTCATCACCGATGCAGATCCAGAACTTACTCTCGATGAGAAGAAGAGGAAGAAAAGAAAGAAGAAGGAGGATGCGGGCGAGGACACGCTGCAGTCAATCCCCGGCAGCACCGACGACTCGCTCGCCGTAGATCCGGAGCCCGCGTCAGACGACGACGATGAGGATGAGGACAAGATCCTGTACAACCGTGCTGCCGATCTACGGGCTTTACGTGAGACTCTCGGTGCCGGAGAGGACCTGTTCCATATTGCGGAAGCTCCGCACACTCTCGAAGCGGATCTGCTGGTTTCTGGCAGTGTCAATCACGTCGTCTTGGGCCAGGCATACCTAGACCAACACCCGAACTCGCGGCGTCAGTGGGGGGAGATTAGCGAGAGTCCCGATCCAGCACGGGAGTTCTATGTGCGGTTGCGCAACTCCAAGAAGCTGATCAGCAAGGGTCAATTTGCCCACGATGTCGCACGGCGGATCGTCGAGGGGGCATCGTTCGAATGCCCGGATTACTTAGCAGAGGCCATCACCGCATCGGTCCGGAAGCCGATCCCGTGAGCACACCGCCGCTGACTTTCACTCCCGCCCAACGTGACCTCATCAGGACGAAGTCGTCGATCTATGTCGAGGCATGCCCCGGCGCGGGAAAAACCCAGGCGATAGTCCAGCGATTCATCGACCGGCCGGCGAGCGATCCTCGGCGCGGAGTCGGTCTCATCTCGTTCACCAACGCCGTGATCGATGAGGCGTGCACACGCTGCAGCGCTGATCCGACACTTCTGCACGTTCCCAACTTCGTGGGCACCATCGACAGTTTCATCAATCGATTCGTCGTCGGTCCCATATTTCGCTCACGTAAAGGGATATCCCCATCCTTCCGCGACACCTGGTCGACCGTGCCGGGAACAACCGTGCAGGCACACGGCCTTAGAGCGGAACTCGACTGGTTCTCGTTCGACTCCGCTGGCAACGCGAAATTCCGGATCAAACGCGTGCCATGGGAGAGCCGGGGGTGGCTGACAAGCCAAGAGTCCTGGAAGATCGACGCGTTGGAATCCAAAGCCTCAACACTCTGGCTTTCCCTGGTACGCAAGGGAATTCTCGACGCGGAAACCTCACGGCTATTTCTGGCGGAGTACCTCCAGGAAAACTATCGCGACCGCTTCACAGAGTTGTTGAGTGCGCGCTTCTCCGAAGTCATCGTCGACGAAGTCCAAGACTGCAGTCGTGAAGACGTCGCCGTGCTCACACTACTTCTCGATGCAGGCGTGCGACTGATCATGGTCGGTGATCCAGATCAAGCCATCTACGGATTCCGACAGGACACCGGGGAGTCGCAACTGGAGACTCTCCTGGACCGGGTCCCCCACGGCGAACGATTAAACGGGAATTTCCGCAGTTCGCCGGCAATCTGTCAAGCCGTCGACAGCCTGCGATACGGCGGCGCTTCCGACGATCCGGTCGGCAAACGCAAAGACATCGATCACCCTGTTTACCTGCTGTCGTACACCGACGAGCACGATGCGCGACAGGCCATCGGGCAGCTCATCGACCAGCTGAGCATCGATCGCAACGAAATCGTGGTCCTGGCGCACCACGCCGACAAGGCACGAAAGCTAGCCGGTTCTCCGAAATCGGAGAACCCGAAAAGCAACAAACTCGTCCGCTTGGCTACGCTGATCCACCGGATACAAGACACGGAGTCCTCCGGTCCGGATCGCGCACGCGCATTGCGGCTGCTGGAGCGATATCTGCTGGAACTCTGCCCGGATGAGCTCGCCTCGCTCACCTTCGACGCGTACCTCGACGATCGTCGACTGACTGCCGCGCAGTTCCGTGAGCGATGCCTGCGGTTGGCTGTGGGATCCGTACTTCCGTTCACCTGTAGTCCGTCGCTGTTCAAAGCGTATCTGCTCGCGCAGAAGGAGAGTCAGCACATCCTGGGATGGTCGATGGAGGGAGTTCGCATACCCAACGGTGACGTGTGGCCCACTGAACCAACCGCGACCGCAGATGCGTTCGCCTACTCGACGATCCACGGATACAAGGGTCTTCAAGCTCCCGCTGTGGTGTTGGTTGTCCCCAATCCCTCCAAGTCTCATGAGGAGGATGGGGCACAACAATGGTGTTCCGACGAACCCGGCGAAGCCCGCCGCGTTCTGTATGTGGGCGCCTCACGAGCTCAAGAACTCCTCGTGATCGCTGCCCATCAAGACGTCCACGACCCGATCGCGGAGGTTTTGAGCAAGGACGGTGTGCGGGTACACGCCCTTCTATGCGATTCCACGGGGTAAGGCTCTGAAACAGATCAGTGTACCCGAACTCGGGGCCATCTCTCGTTCCGAAACCTTGGTTTTAAGACGGCCCACGCCGCCCGTCCGTAATGGATCGACATGCCAGTCCAAGGTGTCTCACAAGTTTGTTCCGAATCTTCCGTGTCAAAACATCAGTACGAGAACAACCTTCGGAACCATCTGGTCGCGGGCGCGCATCGTGAGCCTCAGCGGCGCAACGCCGCGGCGGAGATCGGTAGGCCCGCCGCGGCGAGGCGGTCGCATACGTCGGCGGGGGTGCCGGGTGGGTTGCGCCACGCTGCGGCAGTAGCACTGATCGCCTGGTGCACCCGCGCCCCGTCGAGCGTGAACAGGTCCATGACGAACTCGTCCGGATGCAGGGCCTCGATGCCGAACTGGGCGAGTTCGTTTTCGGGGAAGTCGCGCAGGTTCGCGGTGACGATCACCTGCGCTGAGCAGCGGATCGCCGCGGCGAGTACATGCCGGTCGTCCTCGTCAGGCAGCGTCAGCGCCGGGATGAGTGCCTCGTACCCGGTGACTAGGCAGTCCGGGACCGCTCGGTTCATCAGCTCCCGCAGCCTGGCCAGGGTTTCGGTGGGGATGTCCGGTCGGTCGGCGGCGAGATTGCGGAACGTCTCGTCGAGAATCCGGTCGGTCCACCGGGCGTGCACCATCCCGGTCTGGGCCAGGCGAATCAGCACGTCGCGAAGCACGTTCGGGTACAGCACGTTCGCGTCGTAGAGGACGGTGAAGGTCACGTCAGTAGAGTCCGAGGTCTTCGGACAGGGCGGCGAGGTCGTCGGCGGCCCGCCGCGCATCGCGCTGCTGGGTGCGTCGGTACTCGAGGAGTGAGGATGCCAGGATCCGGCGATGCCGGCCCACCAGCCGGTGCCGGATGAGGCCCTGGTCGAGGAGTTTGATCACGTGCGGGCGCGACACGTTGAGCAGTTCGGCGGCCTGCTGGGTGGTGAGTTCCGCATGCGCAGGGACCACGGTCACGCCCTGGCCGGCTGCCATGTTCGCCAGTACGTCTTTGATCAACTCCAGGGCGGAACTCGGTAGGTGTACGGACTCCGGCGTTCCGGCGACGGTGACGTCGAATGTGTCGGTACTCGGTTTCACGTCCCGAAGAGCGTTCAGCGCCTGCCGTGCCTGTTCCTGCTCGACGGCACTGGGATGTTCGATCGCGGACATACCCCACCTCCTCTAAGTGAAATATACGCAGCAAACGAAACAAACGCAAAAGTGGGCGGTGTTCGAGCCGCAAGCCCGCCGTGGTGGAAATCTGCCCGGCCCGCTGTGTTCAGGTTCGGTTTCGGGGGTGTGCTGTTTGACGATCGCCCACCGGGACTCACTTGTGCAGCCCGGTGGCATCCGCCGGGTCTCTCAAGAGCGGTTGCCGACTGTCCCGTTTAGCCGTGCTCCACGCGAGTCCGGTGCGGCTTCCTCATGCCGGACGGGAGTGAAGTGCCGGTTCTTCAGTACCTTCTACTGAGTCGGCGCCGCGAGCCACGGTGCGTCTTCGCGCAGGTGTACGCCATCCTTGTGTCGAGTCCGGCACGGAACACCGGTGCCGCCGTTCTTGCACGGCAAACGGGGGGAGGTGGGTTGGCCACAGATGACGTGCCAGTCGCCGGTGGCTTCGTTGCGCGCCAGGAACCTGCGCTCGCCGCTCTCAGCAGTACCGTCGATCGTGCGGTTGGCATACGTTCGCTGCACGGTCACGCGTTCGGGGATATCGGGACGCCACTCCCACGAGGGTGGTTCGGGCGGCTTCCATCGCTTGATTTCGATGACCGATCCGATGACGGGTGGGGTGGCCATCTCGCGTTCCCACTGTTCGGCGGCGCGGGCATGCTGCCGGGCGAGGCGATCGGCTTCCTGGGCTTGCTCGATTTCCCAGCGGCTGCGGCCGTGCGATCGTGGGTTGTGTGTCGCGCAGGGCTTTCCCTTCTTGCTGACGCATTGCGCGCCGGGCGCAGCGTTACAGACGGGACATTCGTGGTTCTCGCGGACGGAGTCGATCACTATGAGGCGAGCGTCGTCGTCCAACCCGGTGCCGCGTGGGTCCAGGGATCGTGCGAAGAATTTCGTGGCGCCGTAGGTGGCCGACTCGAAGCCGCCATTTCGGCCCAGTTCCACCTCGGTGATCGGGCCGTACCGCCGTACCGCGTCGGCCGGGCTCAAACGTTCGGTAATCGCTTTGTTGCCGTGCTCGGTCCACTCGTACCCGATGACAGGGTCGCCGACTCGCAACCAGGCGATGGGCTCACCGCAATAGCTGTCGAAGACAACGGCGTCGCTCATCGCCCCATTCTGCCTCGGCGTTGTGGTGGTGCGGCGGTCTACGGTGAGACGCCGGGAGCAGGGACGAGCCAGCGGTGTTCATCGGGACTATCGCGGCGAACCTCGCTATGTCACCGTCGCGGTCCGGCGTCGAGCGCAGTGTCGGTTCGGGAAGTGCGTGTGTTGTATGCACGGCGTGCGTGCAACGCAGTGCGTATGCCGGCGCGGCCGAAGCGCTGCGTGCTGCTCCATCAGCTGCAGATTTGTGACCCCTCCAGTACAGCGAGCAGCTCATCTAATAAGGCGTCGGCCCGCTGTTCGATCTCGTCGAAGACATCGGTGAGGTCTTCAAGGGTCTCATGATCGCGGCGGCGGGCAGTGATGCCGCGGTCGTAGTAGCCGGAATCGAGGATGACGTCGGGCTCGACCGGCGCAGCGGTGTCGTCCTGTGGGGGAACGGGCAGTGCCCGACGCATCGGTGCACGGCCGAACAGATGTGCTCGCACCAGTACCGACACCGACTGCGGGGTCATCGATTGTGCGTGCGGGAGATGTCCCCAGCGGTCGATCGGACACAGCAACGGTTGCCGGGCCCGCTCCGCATCGACTGGATCCGCGATGATCTCGATCGGGTCGGTGAGATGCTGGCGCAGAAGATGGGTGCCGGGGTACTGATCGAGAAACGCCTGGATGGCCGCCCACCGCCGATAGACCTCGACGGCAGGGCTGTCCCCCGTCTCGGGATTCGGCGCGAGCCGAAACCGTTCGCCGACGCGGGTCCTGACTACGAGGGCGTCACCGTCGACGGTAATGTCGCGGCGGCGCAGCCGGGTGATGTCGACAAAGCTCATGCCGGTCGTGGCAAGGATGAGCAGCAGCGCGTCACGACGGCCGAACAGTCCGCTGGACCATCCCTCGGTGGGCAGTTCGACCGCCCGCTGCAGCAGTAGTTGAGCGAGCCGGTCGTGGCGTTGGACGCGGGTGGCGTCGAGGTGCCGGCGCACCGTCTCGGTGCGCCCCGGGGCGGCATAGCCGTGCCGGGTGTGGACGGTGTTGATGGCCGAGAGCCGGCGCCGCTGCGTCGCGACCGCCGCGGGATGTTCGTGCAGGAACACCGCGAGCGTGTCGGGACTCGCCGGGATGAGTCGGTGGTCGGCGGCGGTGCACCAGTCCGCGAAGAGTTCCCAGTCGTGCCGGTAGCGGTCCGGGATCCGCAGCCCCAGGTCGGCATCA
The DNA here is from genome assembly GCF_011058195.1 of Rhodococcus sp. 14C212. Lineage (NCBI taxonomy): Bacteria > Bacillati > Actinomycetota > Actinomycetes > Mycobacteriales > Nocardiaceae > Rhodococcus > Rhodococcus sp. 14C212. The sequence goes on from NZ_JAALEH010000139.1 coordinate 9,289, forward strand.
TGCCGAATGTTTTGGCGGATGGCCTCCTTATCGGTGCTGGACTGGCGGAGTGACGGTATTCGGTGGGTGCGGTATTCGTCATGTCTTTCCGGGGTTGTCATGGGTGTGTCCTGCGGTGTCGGTTCGGGCGGCAAGGTAGGTGGTCCAGTCTCGTCGGGTGCGGCCGGCCCATCGGGTGGCGGTGGTGATGTTGATGCCGAGCACGTCCGCGGCGATGGGGGCGGGAATCTCGCTGGCCCAGGCCGCTCGGGCTGCGTGGCGGGCGGGTCGCGGGTCGATTCCGTGCGCTCGAAGGTTGCGCGCCAGCACTTTCGGTGTGGTCGGCTTACCGATTCCTCGTCCCTGGAAAAGGAATCGGGTGGTGGGATCGAGGCTCTGGAAGGCAGCACGGCCGGCGGCGTCATCGGAGAGGGTCTGCAGGAGCGTGGCGAGGGCAGGGGGTAGCAGGACCGTGCTGTCGCCGATGCGGAGGTAGGTGTCGGCGACGGCGCCGGCGATGTCGTCGGTGGTGAGATCGGCGATGCTGGTGATGGTGCGTCCGTAGAGCAGTACCAGCGCGCCGCTCGCTCGCACCTGTATTGGCAGCGTCTCGTCGTGCAGGCAGCGAGCGAGCATTGCCCAACGGTCGTCATCGGTGATGATGTGTGAGGGTTCGCCGCTGTGCGGTTGCGGCACGACCAGGTCGGTGCACTGTTGGTGGGCGGCAGCCCAGGCGATGAAGTTGGTCAGGAAATATCGGTAGCGGCTGCCGCCGTCGAGCCAGCGGTCGAGGGGGGTTCCCCCTCGAGTGTGGACATCCTGAACACTGGGTCGTGAGGATCCAGAGGAAGAGATGTCACTGATGGTGATGAAGGCGTACTCGGCGGAGTTCAAGGCCGATGCCGTCGCGCTGTACCTG
>NZ_JAALEH010000014.1:0-98675 GCF_011058195.1 Rhodococcus sp. 14C212
GGTCGAGGGGGATGCTGTGGATCCGGGAGACCAGCGACAGCAGCTCCGCCGGCGAGCCGGATCCGGGCACGGCGGCGTGCCGCACGTGATAGCCCAGATCCACCTCGTCCGCCCGGGACCAGCAGGGATAGCCCAGGCCGCGCAGCGGCCGAGCCGGGCGCCGGCGCAGCACCTCGGCCACCTCGCCGTGGGTGAGCAGCGTCTCGAACAGGCGGCGGGCGGGCGCGTCGGGCGCGTCCGGGGGTGGCTCGAACACCGCCAACGCACCCAGGTGCAGCGGCCGGGACGGCGTCTCGAGCAGCAGGAACAGGGCCTCGGACACGCTCATCGCCGGCATGGCACTCTTCTCCTGGACGTGGTGATCTCTCGCGGGATCCGACCGGGCACCCTCGGGTTCGCTCGCTACCGTGCATACCGCCCCCGCCGCCCCCCGAGCACCGAAACCGCCGTATCCGCCGGCGATGTCTCCCAGCCGCCGACGACCGGTCACGGCGACCGGCAGGGCCCCCGGGCGGGACCGTACCCGGGTGGGTATACTGGGGCTGCACCGGTGGCGACACCGAGTGCAGGAACTGCCACAGCCCGCCTCTTCTCCCCCCTGCAGGTGGGGCTGTGGACTCGGGCCCGCGCCCGAGGCGGATGCCCTGCCCGACCCCCCGGGGCAGGGCATTCGTGCGCGTGGGGGCGAAAGGTCGCCGGAGGCGTCGCGACAGAGCGGGCCCGGCACCGGTGCGCCGCAGAACGCCGGTGTTCTGGCCGCGGCCCGGCGGAAAGCGGCATGATGGAAGGGTGACGCCTGCGTCGCCCGCGGCCGGTGACTCCGGTCGCCCCGGACCCGCACGCGAGGACGCGAGGCGTTGTCCGACAACATCATTCACTCGAAAAGTGCGGACCACCCGATACGGTGGCCGGACCTGCGCCCGGTCGCAGCCGCCACCGGAGTATTCCGCCCGCCACCGGAGTATTCCGCCCGCCACCGGAGAACCACCGGACCGTCGGCCGCCTCGCGGGACGAGCGTCGATCGAAGGAGATCGCTCATGCGAGCGACACCCGGACGGCCGCCGGCGTCGCGGCCGGCTATGTCCTCGGTCGCCGGCGCACGCTGCGCACGGCGGTCATGCCGGCCGGGGCCGGGTTGACCGGACGGTTCCCCGACCCCGGCGGGTCGCTTTCGGGCCGGGGGACCGCCCTGCTCGGGGGCAGCTCGCCGCAGGCGTCCGAGCCTGGGGCGGCGACGTGGACGTTCACCGGGACAACTGCGACAGTTCCCGGTCCTCGTGCGCGCGGGAAGTGAGCCGGCAAAGCACGGAGACGAACGGTGCCGACGTCGGCTCCCCGTCGACGGCACCGGTCCCGGTGCGCACTGCCGTCGGCACCTCCCGGGTAGTGGTACGGGAGGTGCCGGCGGCTCCAGATCGACCCCGCTCGGCCACCCCTCGGCGGCCGGGCCGGGTCCAGAGGCAGGTCAGGGGGTCATTGCAGGGCGTGGCGGGCAGCGGCGAACACCGGACTGCTCACCGAGGTGACGAGCGCGACGTGCGCCCGAGTCAACTCGCCGATCCAGCCGGGTCCGCTGAGGGTGCCGACCCGCTCCTCCAGCGCGAGGAGGGTGTGCAGGGTGTTTTCGTAGGTGTCGAGGGTGAGGGTTCCGGTCAGCTTGGCGGTCGCGAGGAGGTTGTCGTTGACGGCGCGGAACTGTCCGGCGGAGTCCGCGACGGTCGCGGCGAGACCGGTGCCGGCCTCGGGTTCAGGCTCGGGTTCGGGCTCGGTGGCCTCCACCGCGAGAGCGGCGGCGATTTCGGTGGCCTCGCTGGCGGCGTCGGCGGCGATCTCCAGTTCGCTGGCGTCGTCGGCGGTGCTTGAGGGCCCGCTGACGCCCGGTGAGGCCGCGACCGTCTTCGGTGTCGCCGGGGCAGGCTTGGAGATTGCGGGCGCGGTCTTGGGGTTGTTGGGTGTTGCGGGGGACGTCATAGGTCTCCTCCGGTGGGGGTCGCGTGTGGTCACGGACACCTCGACGGTAGTCGAGATCCCTGCCGGCGCAAGGGGTTACCTTAGGGCACAGGTAACAGCGCGGGTGCGGGTGACGCGGTGGTGCCCGATCGGCGGGTGGGCGGAGGCCCGTGCGGGGGTGGCCCGGTGCGGCCGGTTCTATGCTGCGCGGCGAGCGGACGGACAGCGGCGCGCTGTTCACGGGGTGCGCGTGTGGATCGTCCGGCCGCGTTGTTCTTCGCGTTCGGCGCCGTGATGCTGCTGGTCAAGGCGGTTGCCAGGGCCGGGCTGAGCCTCGGGGGCGTTTGGTCTGCTGAGGTGGATCTTTCAGATAGGACACGGCGCCGGACTCATCGGCGGGGACCCTGAATCGGTTCAGCGGACTTTGCTCATGGGCGTCGTGTTCGCCTGTCCACCGAGGATGAGTCCTTCCGGTTCCGAGGGCCCGGCCTGCGCCACCGGGCCGCCGCGAGGAGCAAAGGGACACGTGCTGCCACGGGCGGACCCCTGAGCGTCGGGCAGGCCTGCGCTGGGCCCAGTTCGTGGGTACCAGGATCGATGGGGGAGTGAGGGGGTTGCTCGGTGTTCGAGACGGCAGGACAGCAGCACACCTGGGGTGGGGCACTGTGCGGGCGCCGGACGCGACGCGCACAGGTCGCGAGCTCAGCCGGCGGCCGGGAAGTACCGGGCACACCGGGAAGTACCGGGCTGAGCAGTGCCGTGGTGCGCCGGTTCGCGCGCACCACGACGAAGGACCATGACGGGGTGGGGCCGGCTCTCAGCGGTGGGCGTGGCGGCGTCCGGTGACGGCCTTGAGCACGAACAGCAGGATCAGTGCTCCGAGCAGGCACGTCAGGAAGCTGAAGATCAACCCGCCGCCTTTGACATCGACCCCGAACAGGCTCAGCAGGAAGCCGCCGATGAGTCCGCCGACGACGCCGACGACGATGTTGAGCAGGATCCCTTGTTGTTCGTCGGTGTGCATGATCTTGCTGCCGATCCAGCCGGCCAGTCCGCCGATGATGATCCAGCCGATGATTCCCAGTCCGAGCATCGTGGATGTCCTTTCTGCCGCACCGTCGAGATCCTCGGCCGGTGCTGGTGGCGCGTCGAACTCGATGCCGACGGCCCTGTGTTGCGACGGGTACCCCGACGACGGCCACCCACACCTGCACCCAGATCCCGAACAGCACATTCGTCCTGTCCGCAGGTTCTGGTCCTCGAACATCCGGCCGGCACGGGCGGCGACCGCATCGTGGGCGCCGGGGCCGGACACGAGAAGGTCGCGGCCGTGCACCTGTCCTGCGAACAGGTCTACCGCCTGGTCACCCGCACCCCGCAACGGCTGAGCCTGGGCACCCTCGCTGCGCTGTGCGGCATCGTCGACGGCGGAGTCGACGACCTCATCGAAGTTGCTGCTACCGACGAACCGGTCCGCACGAAAGCGCCACCCCCCACCTCCTCTGCGACGATTCTGTCCCCCGCTGTTTCCGAGGGCTGCGTCCTTTCGGGCTGCGTCCTTTCGCGATCTTCTCCGTCTGATCTGGTACCCATCCCCCCGGATCCAGGAGTCACCGTGACCAACCCCCAACGAGTTCGAAAACCCGGTAACGGATCGGACGGACGCAACACCGCAGGCTGCGGCGCCCGCGTGTTGCAGTACCGAACGACAAACCACCTGCTGCGATCACAGCGAGAAGGCGACGTGCTGCGGTCCGGCGGCAACGGCGAGCGGCGGGTGCGGGTGCCGGTAATCCTCATCATCGGGCAGCACGGCGGTGCGGTGCGAGCGATGGGGGCTCGCACCGCACCGCTGTCCGTGCGTGATGGCGTGCAGACGATTGAACGCTGACATCAGAGCCGGTGTGCCGGTCTACCGGTCCGCCGGTGGGGTGGCTCCGCAGGCGCAGGATCCGCCGCGGGGCTGGTAGTCGTGCACGTGGCCGGTGCGGTCCTGGCTGATCCGACAGCACGCGTGCAATTGGGCCTGGAGAGCGGCACGGCCGCGCTGGACCCGGGATTTCATCCCGGACACCGAAATTCCCGCCTCGTCGGCGGCCGCGGCGTGGGTGCGGGCGTCGAGGTCGACCATCTTCACCGCCGCGGCCTGCTCGGCGGGTAGCCGGGAGAGCATCGGCACCAGGCAGGAGGCGAGTTCCTTCTCCGCCGCCTCGTCGGCCTCGATTTCGCCGTCGGGAGAATGGTCGGGGACGGTGTCGACGGCCAGTTCACGCCGATGCGCCGCCGACCGGTAGTAGTCGGTGATCGCGTTGCGCGTGATGGCATACATCCACCCCAGGAGCCGGTCCTGCTCACGCAGATCGTCCAAGCTCTTGGCCATCCGCAGAAACACGATCGACAAGATGTCATCGGCGTCCTCCGGGCGTGAGACCCGGCGGGCGATGAACGCCCGCAGATCGGCGGAGAAGCGGCGCCAGAGCTGATCGAGATCGGCTGGTACCGACTGGGATGTCGTCGCGGTGGTGGCCGTGTCCTCGCTCATGCTCTATGGTTCCTCTCCGTCTCCAGCATCCCTGTCCGGCGGCGCGGTGGCGACCCCCCAAGGGATCATCGCGTACAGGTACCGACGGCGGTCACCACGAAGGGACGCACCGTGCGTCCGAATCCGGGGTGCCTCGTCGGTATGGGTGACGATGTCGATCTCCGGTGTTCCGGTTCGACGTACCGGTAGAAGCGCGGTGAGGAGGTGAGAGCAATGCTGACCCTGGAAACGTAGCGCGCAAGCCCGGTCCTTCAGCCAACCGTCGCGGTGTCGACGAACCGGTGCGGTTCGTTGACGACCTACCCCGCACCCCGGCAGTCTGGGGAAACGACTGATCACGCTGGGCTGTCGGGTCCTCGTCTATCGCGGTCGGTTCAGGTTCGCCAGTACGGCGTTCGCCGCTCGTTCGCCTGACGTGGCTGCGTCGGCGAGCGACGGCAGATCGAGCTGGTAGTCGCCGGCGAGGTAGATGGGTCCGAGCGGATCACGCAACGTCGGAAGCGAGTTCCTCCGCCCGGGCGCCCAGAAGGGCACGACCCGGCGGTGGCGCCGCACGATGCCCTCGCCCAGTTTCCCTTCCAGCTCGGGGAACACGGCGAGTAGGTCCTTGGCGAATCGCGACACGATCTCCTCGTCGGGCAGGTCGAGCAAAGAGTCGGCCTGAGCGCCGCCGGCGAAACAAGCCAGGGCTCCACCCGGTTTTCGCTTGTCGCCGCTCCGCATCGCCGCGGCGTGGTTGAACATCGCCTGGAATGACAGTTGCGGCGTAGAGACGCCGAGGTGGTCGTCCCAGCGCTGCGGCCCGACTTCGTCGGTGAAGAATCCGACGATCACGTACCGGCCGTAGGTGATGTCGTTGAATGCGTTCCGGTGCTGCTGCGGGAGATCCGGGATGATCCGCTCGGCGATGTCGGCGGGTGTGGTCACGATCGCGCGTTTGGCCCGCAGCCGCACCGGTCGGTCACCGTCGTGATAGTCGACGACCACGCCGTCACCGTCCTGCCGCACCGAGTGCACCGCCGTGTTCAGCCGGATCCGGTCACCGAGATCCTCCGTCAGCACGTCGGTCAGCGTCTGGTTGCCACCCACCGGCAGCGAGAAGTTCGGGATCTTCGCCGGGTCGGCCAGCGCGAGGCCCACCGACGTGACGAACTGGGTGGCGGCCGTCTCCTCCACCTCGCATCCCATCCACTGCGCCGACCACGACCGGACGACAGCGGCGGCCAGCTCCGACCGGACTCCCTTGAGTAGGTACGACGCCAGCGTGGTGTCGAGCCTGGCGCGAACCCGTTGCGCGATCCGGCGCTGCGACTCCAGGAACGGCATCACCGCCAGGATGCGTGCACCGACCATGGCCATCCCGAGACGGTCCAGCATGGTCATCCGTGTGCGGAACATGAGCGCGACGGGATTCGAGGTGTCGCTCACCCCGCCGTTCAGGTACAGCGCGATGCTCTTGCCTGCGAGCGAACCCATCTCGATGCCGTGCCGGTTGAGCGCATCGATCAGCGTGCCTGTGCCCTCGGTGAACTGGGTGCCGACATTGATCCAGTAGTCGCCCTGCCGCACGGTCTCGACTCGCCCGCCCGTGCGATCGGTGGACTCGAGCACAACCACGTCGATCTCCGGCGCCAGCGTGGTCGCCGCCGTCAAACCTGCCATTCCGGCGCCGACGACGACTACCTCGGTGGTCTCTTCGTGGGCTGGGTGCGTTGTCATAGTCGTTTCCTGGCTGTAGATCGATCGGAAGGGAAGGGCCGGCGAATTGCTGCCGACCACCGGTCGCGGTCAGCGACGCTTCGAACCTGGTAGGGCCACGGCCTGGCTCAAGCCGTGGCTGGAGCGTCGCTGCTGACCGCTTGGGCGTCGACGCGCTTGTTGTGGGCGTCGAACGCCCGGTAGGCGCGGTAGTAGACGAACATCTGCAGGCCCCAGGTGGACAGGGCGAAGATGTAGAAGATCGTGTGCTCCGCGTCGTCGCCCGGGATGTGGACGAAGTCGTAGGTCGCGGCGATGACGAACCCGCAGGCGGTGGCGACGGCGGCCCACACAGCATGCCCGCGCTCGCCGATGTTCCACAGGCGCTGGACGAAGTAGGTCAGGAACATCGTGGTGAGCACGTTGGCCACGATGTAGAAAATCTTGCCGGGCGTGCCGATCTCCTCAGCGAACTGGCTGAGGACGATGCCCACCACGGTCGCGAGAGCGAACGCGCTGATGTCCACCGCCGCGGACGGCTTGTACCGGTGGGTGACCTTCATCAGTCCGAGCACCAGGATCAGCGTGATACCGATGGACCGGGAGAAGGCGTCCAGGAAGTATGCGACGGCGTACATCGGGCTGTCGTGACCAGCCTCGACGAGGCCGTAGATCAGGAAGTTCGTACCCGACGTCGCGACGATGATCCACTCGATGCCGAGCAGATAGTTCTTGTAGTTCCGAAGGAACTTGATTCCGTAGGTGAATCCGACGGTGATCATCCAGATGTCCGCGGCCGCGAAGAGCAGTTCTCGGATGGACATGGCCTTCTCCTTGCGTGGTGACATCAGCCGTTCGGATGAGCGATGAAGAATCCGAGCAACCGGGTCGGGGCGATTTGTTATTTCGTCAGGGCTGCCAGGCGGTCCGAGGCGCGATCGGCGAGCCAGCCTGCGTACAGGGCGGGGCGGCTGACGAAGCTGCGTCGGAAGTGCTTGCGGCCGTGCCAGATCGCCGCCAGATCGTCGTGCAGCGCCGCGCCGCTGATCCGGTCTGCCAGCAGATGGCCCACGTACTGTGCCTGGGCGAAGCCGTGGCCGTTGCAGGCGAGTGAGTAGAGCACGTTGTCGGAGGCCTCGCCGGCGACGGGGAGCCACGTGGAGCTCATGCCGATCCAGCCACCCCAGGCCTGCTGCAGCGGGACGTCGCGCAGGCCTGGGAATCGCTCGTGGAATCCGCGGACGAGGTCGTCGGCGACGTGCTGGTCGGGGGTGCGGTCCGGGAGGGGGGTCCGGCCGGTCTGTAGGCGGCGGGTGCCGAACACGATGGTGCCCCGGGGGGTGAGGCGGTAGTTCTCGAGGATCATGTGCAGCGTGACCATCGGGGCGCGGCTGGTCCAGCCGATCTCGTCGAGTCGCTCGGGGGTGACGGGTTCGGTCTCGACCAGGGAGGTCCACACCGGGGTGGCGAGGTTCTTCGGCGCGATGGACAGGCCCGCGCTGTCGGCGTTGGTGGTCAGCAGTGCTTTGCGAGCCCGAACCCGTCCGTCCGGGGTGTCGACGGTGACCCCGCCGCCGGTGTCCGTGACGTCGCGGGCGGGGGTGTGCTCGTAGACGCGCACACCGGACGCGATCGTCGCGGCCCGCAGGCCGAGGACGAACTCACCCGGGTTGAGCGTGCCGCCGACGCCCTCGCGCACTCCGCCCAGGAATCCGTCCGGAAGGCCCGCCGCACGACCCTCGACGAACTCGGCCGACGATCCGGCCTCGGCCAAGACCTTCGCGTTGCGGCGCGCGCGCCGCAACTGCCCCTTGGACACCGCGGCCATCACGATGCCGGCCTGCTGGTAGCCGCAGTCGATCCCGTGGTGGGTGATGGCGTCCTCGGCGAAGTGCACCGCGTTCTCGGCGTACCGGTACAGGTTGCGCAGCCGCTCAGGCTTGAGCAGTAGACCCAGCAGCTCCGGGTCGGCGGCGACCGAGTTCGTGATGTATCCGGCGTTGCGGGAGCTGGCGCCCCAGCCGAGGGTCTGTGCCTCGAGGAGGACCACGTCGGCGCCCTTCTCGGCGAGGCGGAGGGCGGCCGACATGCCGCCCCCGCCGCCTCCGATCACCACGACATCGCAGTCGATGTCACCGGTCAGGGGTGGTTCGACGGTGGCGGGTGGTGGGGCCCAACCCGTCTCGTGGATCAGTTTCATGACGCTCGCTCCTTCCCGGCGGGGATGACCGCGGTGCCGCGAGCGCGCACCGCGACCAGCGGCGATTCGAGGACCTCGGACCGGCCGGAGTCGTCCGCCGCGCGGCAGATCACCCGGAGCTCGAAGTCGACCGTGCGGCTGCGGTTGCCTTTTTTCACCAGCGTGGCCTCGGCCTCGACGACGTCGCCGCCGCGGACCGGGGCGAGGAACTCGACGGACGAGTAGCCGGCGAACAGGCCCTCGTGGCCGTCGATCTCGATCGACAGGTTCGTGCCGACGTCTCCGAACAACTTCAGGGCGAAGGCGCCGTCGACCAGATTGCCCGCGTAGTGCGCGTCGGAGAAGGCGACGTAGCGTCGGTGGACTGCCGTGCTCATGAGATCTCCTGATGGATGGGGCCCAGGTGGCGGGACTGTGCCTCGCCGTCGAGTTGGATGCCGGGGTAGCCGCGTTTGGCGATCTCGGTGCACATGCGGCGGTACTTGCCGACGCCGCCCACGTAGCCCATGAAGGTGTTGGGCTTGCCGGCGACGTTGGAGCCGCGGTACCAGGAGTCGGTGGTGGCGTACAGGGTGGCGGCGACGGTCTCCTCGGTGATGTTCACCCAGTCGTTCTGGCCCTCGGCGGTGGCCTCGACGACGGTGGCGCCGCAGTCGCGGGTGTGCTCGAGCAGGTCGGCGATCCAGTCGACGGCCTGTTCGATGGTCATCACCACGTTGCTCGCCAGTGCGGGGCTCTGCGGGCCCCCGATCATGAAGAAGTTGGGGAAGTCCGTGGTCATGATCCCGAGGTACGTGCGGATACCGTCGTGCCAGGCCTGTTGCAGTTTCCGGCCGGAGGCGCCGGTGAGGTTCAGCCCGTACAGGGGGCCGGTGAAGGCGTCGAACCCGATGGCGAGCACCACGGCATCCGCCTCGTACGTCCCCGTCGAGGTGACGATTGCGTTCGTGGTCATCGTCTCGATCGGCTCGTCGCGCAGCGACACCAACGACACGTTGGGCCGGTTGAAGGTCTCGTAGTAGTCCGTTCCGAAGCAGCTGCGCTTGGCGCCTAGAGGGTGGTACTTGGGCACCAGCAGTTCGGCGGTGGCCGGATCCTTGACGATCTCCCGGATCTTGTTGTGGATGAATTCCGAGGCGGTCCGGTTCGCCTCGACGTCGGTGAGCAGGTCGGCGAACTCGGCACCGACGCCGTTGAAGCCACTGAGCTCGTAGGCCGCCTCGTAGCGCCGCTGACGCTCCTCGTCCGACACGTCGAAGGCCTTGTCGGCCGCGGGACGGTCGGGGATGCCTCCGGGGGAGTGTCGGCATTCCTCGCGGATCGTCGGGTAGTTGCTTTTGATGGAGTCGATCTGCGCTGGGGAGAGGTCGGTGTTGCGGGCCGGCATTACGTAATTCGGGGTGCGTTGGAACACGGTGACGTGTTCGGCGACCTGTGCGATCAGGGGGATGGCCTGCACGCCTGAGGATCCGGTGCCGATCACGGCGACACGCTTGCCGGCGAGGTCGTCGAGCGGGATGTTCCACCGGCTGGTGGACACCTGGAGACCGGTGAAGTTCTCGAGGCCCGGCACGTCGAAGTCCTTGGGGGTGGACAGGCCGCCGGCGCCCGAGATCAGGTAGCGGCTGCGGCGGGTCTCGCCGTTGTCCAGCTGCACCTCCCACAGCCGGTCGGCCGCGTTCCATCTCGCGCCGACCACGCGGGTATTGAACGTGAAGTGCTTGCGCAGGTCGAAGCGGTCGGCGACGTGGTTGATGTAGCTGAGGATCTCGGCCTGCGGTGCGAATCGCTGGCTCCACGTCCATTCCTGCTGGAGTGCCTCGTCGAACGAGTACGAGTAGTAGATGCTCTCGACGTCGCAGCGGGCCCCCGGGTAGGTGTTCCAGAACCAGGTGCCGCCGACGCTGGGGCCGGCTTCGAAACCGGTGAAGGTCCACCCGGCGGTGGTGAGCCGGTGGGAGAGGTAGAGCCCGGAGAATCCGGCGCCGACACCGATGACATCGACGACCGCGGTCGTCGAGGAGGGGGTGGGGTTCATGGCATGTGTCGCTTTCATCGAAACGGTCAAATGACTGAATCAAATGACTTAGAAGAAGTAGACCAGTGGTCCCGGTCACAGTCAAGGGGTGTGGCGAATGCAGCCGCAGTCGCTACATCGGAAAATCGGGTGCGTCGACGCCGACCACGCGGTCGCCGCAGAACACCCGGACGGACTCCCCGGGGGCGTGACCGCCGATTCCGGAAGTACCCCAGAAACTCTGGGCCGAGCCGTCGGCGAGATCGGCGATCTTGGCCCCGTTGACACGCACCTCACCCGCCAGCACCCGGGATCCGAACTCGATCGCGCGGTCCAGATCGCCGCCGAACACGTACGCGTCGAGACCCGAGGGGTCGGCGTTGGCAACGCGCAGGGCGTCCTCATCGGACTCCACGGCATGCAGACTGATCAGCGGCCCGAACAACTCGGCGGTCGCCACCGACGCGTCGACTCCCGACGCGACGGTGGGCGAAAGGAAGAACCCGTCGAGTGTGGGCAGCTTTGCGGGCTGATGGATGCTCGCACCGTGAGCCCGCAGCTCGTCGATCCGGCTCTGCAGCGTGGCGAAATGCGGGGCGTTCGAGATCGGACCCAGCTGCGTGTTCTCCTCGAGCGAGTGCCCGATGTCGATACGGGAGATCCGATCGAGCAGCGCGTCGAGCAGCGGCTCGACGAGCCTCTTGTGCGCCAGCACCTTTCCGGGGCCCTCGCACCACTGACCGTTGAGCTTGGTCATCCCGTCCAGGATCGCGTCGGCGGCCACGTCGATGTCGGCGTCGTCCAGCACGAGGGCCGGGTTGTTGCCGCCGAGCTCGAGCTGGAGCACCTTGAAGTCTTCGGCCGCCGCGCGGGCGATCGCGCGGCCGGCGTTCGGGCCGCCGGTGAACGAGACGATTTTCACGCGGTGATCGCCGGTGAGTGCCGCGCCCACGTCGCCCGCGCCGTGGACGAGCTGCAGCGCACCGTCGGGCAGGCCGGCCTCGACGAAGCACTCGACGATGATCTGGGCGCTGCTCGGCGCGTGCTCGGACGGTTTGAGGATGACGGGGCAGCCGGCGGCCAGCGCGCTCACCATCTTCGCGGCGGGGATGAAACTAGGGCCGTTCCACGGGGTGAGGATGGCTGCGGGGCCCCACGGAACCTTGTACAGCCGCACGTCGCGGCCGCCGGCCTCCAGCGCCGTGCGACGCGGGATGGTGCGCAGATCCGCCGCCGACGAGCGGATCCGGTGCGGAAGGAACTGCGCGACCATCCGAGCCTTCGCGATCGGGACGCCGCTGGTGAGAGCATCGGTCCGGGCGATGTCCTCGATCCGGGCCTCGACGACGTCGGCCGCACGCTCGATGACCGCCGCGCGTTCCTCGCTCGCCGCGTCATCCCAGCGTCGGAAGCGGTAGAACCGCTCGGCATGGCGTAGTGCGCGCTCCACGTCGTCCGAGCTGGTGGTGACGGCGCGGTGGACGGGTTGGCCGGTGTTGGGATCGAGATTCCACGCCTCCGGGATCGTCCGGCACTCGGACCACTCGTCGGCGATGTAGTTGGTCGGCTGGGGCAGGTGCGGGTTCGACATCTGCGGCTTCCTTCGGTGCGTCGGTGGGGGCGGGGTCGGTGTGCTCACACGGTGAGGTCGGCGACGATGCGGGTCACCTCGCCCGACCCCATCGCTTCGAAGCCCTTGTCGATCTCGCGGAACGGGATCACGTCGGTGACCATTTCGTCGAGCAGCAGGCGGCCCTGCAGGTACAGACGGGCGAACTGGGTGATGTCCTCGTGGGCGTGGCCCGAGCCCATGTAGGAGCCGATGAGGCGCTTCTCCCCGAAGAAGAAGTCCGAGGCCGGCACCGTGAGGTCGGTGCCGTCGGGGGCGATGCCGACCAGGCATGCGGTGCCCGTGGCCCGCAGGACCGACAGTGCGGTCGCCGCGGTACGCGCGGAACCGACGGCCTCGAACGAATAGTCCACGCCGTCGCCGAGTACCGTCCGGATCTCGGTGGGGACATCGACCGCGCCGTTCACCACGTGTGTGGCACCGTACGTACGGGCCGCCGCGAGCCGGGCATCGTCGAGATCCACGGCGACGATCGCCGAGGCACCGGCGAGCCGCGCCCCCTGGATGATGGCCGACCCGACACCGCCGCAGCCGATCACGGCCACGGTGGCGCCAGGGCGTACCTGCGCGCCGCGGAAGACGGCGCCGACGCCGGTGATGATGCAGCACGACAGCAGGCACCCGACGTGCAGCCCCACCTTGTCGGGCATTTTCACCAGCGCGTTCTCCCGCATCAGGGTGTGGCGGGAGAACGCGCCGACGTCGCCGAGCCGCTCGACGACTTGACCTCCCGGCAGCTGGAAAGCGGGGCGGGGCCGCTGCCGGATCTGCGCGACACGCTGGCACTGCGTCGAGTGCCCGGCCTGGCAGTTGCGGCACCACCCGCACGAGGGCGTGAGGGCGCCGACGACGCGGTCACCCGGACGCACCGAGGTCACCGCGGAGCCGACCGACTCGACGACGCCCGCCACCTCGTGCCCGACCACCACGGGCAGGTCGGCGCCCACGGTTCCGGTCATGTAGTGCAGGTCGCTGTGGCACAGGCCGACATTCGAGACCGCCAAGCGGACTTCGTTGGGCTCCGGGTCGTCGACCTGGATCTCGGTGAACTCCAGCGGTTCGTTCACCGCGGTGAGAAGTGCTGCTTCGGTGGTGATCATCATCGTCTCCGCTCTCGAGTGCTCTGTGCGGGCGCCGACGGCGCCGCGTTCTTCGATGTCCACAAGCTCCCGATGCCTTCGGTGAAGGCGCCGGACTCCCAGGCCTGGCGGGCGGCGTCGTCTTCGCGGGCGAATGCGGCCTCGATGTCTTCCGGGTACGGCCGCAGCAGACCCAGATGCAGTGCGGTGATGCGAGGATCGCAGTTCCACTGCCGGATCACTTCGACCGCGCGGTCCAGCAGTGTCTGCGGGGTCACGATCTCGTCGAGCAGCCCGATCCGTAGGGCTTCGTCCGCGCCGATCCGCTCGGAGCCCAGGATGATGCGCATCGCGTGGTTGCGTACCAGGCGGCCCATCAGGAAGCTCGAGGCGTTCGAGATGATGATTCCGCGGTGGTTTTCCGGCTGGAAGTACTCGGCCTCGGGGGTGCCGATCCGCGAGTCGCAGCACAGGGTGACCTCCGAGGCGCCGCCGACCGCGATCCCGTTCACGGCCGCGATCACGGGAACCTTCGTCTCGAGAATTGCGCGGGTGATGTCGTGGAAAGTCGCGACGGCCTCGCGAATCTCGTCGTAGCTGGTCGGCACGGTCTGCAGGTCCTCACCGGCGGAGAAGGCCCGCCCGGTGCCCGTGAGGACGATTCCGCGGACGAGATCACCCGTTCCGAACCGGCGGATCGTCTGCGCGAGCAGCACCCGCGTGGCCACGTTCATCGCGTTCAGCTTCGCCGGGCGGTTCAGGGTGAGCACCGCGACGTCGTGGTCGAGGTGGGTGTCCAGGTAGTTGTCGGTCATGTCTGGTTCCTCAGTTGCCGTTGCCGTTGCCGTTGCCGTTGCCGGCGGTGCGCGGCGGCTGCAGGTCGTACGTGGTGCCGGGATGCTCGGCGGAACGCGCCTCGAGCGCCGGCTTGGACACACGCTCGGACGGGGTGCGCGGAAAATCGGCGACGAACTCGACGTAGCGCGGAACCTTGAACCGCGCCAGTTGGGTTCGCGTGCCGCCGATGATTCGCTCTGCCGTCGCGCGGCTCTCCTGCACGCCGGTGGACAGCTGCACAAAGGCCTTGACTTCCTCGCCGAACAGCTCGTCCGGGACGCCGACCACCGCCGCCGCGACGACGGTGTCGTCGCATTCGAGGACGCGTTCGACCTCGGCGCTGGAGATGTTCTCCCCGCCGCGGCGGACCATGTCCTTGAGCCGGCCCACCAGGCGGTAGCCGTCCTCCTCGCGGACCGCGACATCGCCGGTGTGCAGCCAGCCGTCGCGCAGGACCTGCGCGGTGTCGTCGGGCCGGTTCCAGTAACCGAGCATCATCGGTCTGCCGGAGGTGATCAGCTCACCGGATTCTCCCTCGGCAACCTCTCGGCCCTGCGGATCGACTATCCGGACCTGCTTGGTCGGAACCGGCCGCCCCAGCCGCCCACTGCCGACGTCCGCCGTGCTCTCGGGCAGGCTGACCAGGTCGACCCCACTTTCGGTCATCCCGAAGATCTCCCGCCACGGCGCGCCCCAGCGCTGTTCGAGCTGCGCGTGCAGCGGGACGGGGATGGCCGAGCACAGCACGAGGCGCAGATCGTTGTCCCGGTCCTGCGGGCTCGGCGGCTGCTTGAACAGCAGCGTGGGCATCGAGCCGAGCACGTAACAGAACGTGGCCCGGTGTCGGCGGACGTCCGCCATGAAACCCGAGGCGGAGAACCGGGGCAGCACCACCAACGGCGCGCCGATCGTGAGGCACAGCGCGGTGTTCCACTGCGGGTCCATGTACGAGAACGGTTGCGAGGTGAGTACGACGTCGTCGGCCCCCAGGCCCGCCGCGCTCGCACAGACCCAGCCCAGCCGGACCCAATAGTCATGGGTCAGCATGCACGCCTTCGGGAATCCGGTGGTCCCCGAGGTGTACTGGAGGTTCGCGAGCGTCTCGCCGGAGACGGCGACCCGCGGCCGGTCCGCCGGATACTGCGCGAGCTCGTCACACGATGCGGCTTCGACGATCCGGACGTCGGCCAGATCGTCGCTCGCGGCGCGCACCTCTTCGGCAAGCGGGATGTGCGCGTCATCGGTGATCAGCACCCGAGCGCCGGAGTCACGGAGCACGAATTCGAGGTCTGCGCGCTGATACGACGAGTTCACCGGCACCGTGACGCCGCCGGCCTTGAGGATCGCGAGCCAGGCGATCGGCCACTGCACCACGTTGGGCAGCATGATCGCGACACGGTCACCGACCTGGACATCGTCATGGTCGATCAGTCGGTGGGCCAGTCCGGACGTCCACTCCTCGACCTCGCCGAAGGTCCAGGACTTGTCGCCGAACCGGAGAAACTCCCGGCCGGTGGAACGCTCGGCTCGATCCGTTAGGAGGTCGACGAGGTTGTCGATCGGCGGGTCCTGTGCCATCCGGGTCAGGACGGGCGCGCGTTCTGGTCGAAGTGCTTCGACTCCGGTCATGGTCATCCTCTTCGGGCTGGTCGGGTGTGAGGCGGCGCTGATGCGGGGTGCAGCTTCCGATCTCATGTCGTGAGGGTGCATCCGCGATGAGCTCGTGGCCTGGGACCCTCCGATCGCCGAGGGCGCCGGACTGTGGGTTCCGTCATAGTGTAGAAGAACATAGTCATATGATCAAGACACACGACTGTAAGAGGTGCCGGGTGCCTCTTTTTCCTGGCCGGGCTGGCCGGCACGGCTATTTCTTTCGGCCCCCGGCGCGGCCCAGGTGGTCACTACGCTGGTGGGACGGCTCCTGCTGGACTGACCCGCCCGATCGCCTCACTCTGGCCGAGCGTGCTCATGTCGGTCGTTCTCGCTGCTCTTCGGGTGCGGGTCGCACCGAGGGGGAGGCCGGCGTCGATGGACGTGCAGTCAGCGCGCCCGAGCACATCGGGCTGGTAGCGTCGGATTGACTTGATCAGTCGTTCGTATTTGATTCGCCAGGAGGCACGTATGGCTCGCATTCCCGCCGCTGAACGTCGCGCCGAACTGGTGGCAGCGGCCGTGCGCATGATCGCCGCCCACGGGGTGGACGGCGCCACCACCCGCCGCATCGCGCAGGAGGCAAACGCTCCGCTGGCCACGCTGCACTACTGCTTCGCCACGAAGGAAGCGCTATTCGCGGCGGTCTTCGATCACGTCGCCAGTCGATACCGAGAAGTGCTGACGCACAACGATGTCCATGGCGACGTGGCGACCACCGCGCGCACTCTGCTGCGCGGCCTGCTGGAGTGGTACGTGGCGAATCCGGACTTCGGCGCGGCGATCGTCGAGCTGATCAGCTGGGCCCAACGTCAGGAGGACAACCAGGCCGAGATGGTGTACAACGAAGCATTCGCGACCATGCGGCCGATCCTCCAGGCCGCCGCGGCCGCTTCGGATCAGTCGGTCGACCCGAAAACCCTCGACGAACTGACCTACCTCGTGTCCGTATTGTCGGACGGCTTCGCGCTGAACTGGCTGGTGTTCACCGACCGCACAGCGGCGGAGCCACAGATCGACGTGGTCCTCGGCGTGCTCGACGCCTGGATGGCCGCACACCTCGGCGAGGCCTCCGGGCCGCCGGTCCGGGCCTCGAAGACTTCGCCCGAGCAAACCCTGCGTTCGCTCGGGTCCTGGGTGAGTGTGGATTGATACCGAGCCGACCGAAGGACAACTGTCGGCCGCCATCTTTCGGTGGCGGCCGACAGTCTTTCCCGGGTCAGATCCGCTGGTGGCCCTCGGCGACGATCCAGCTCAGCGCCGGATCGTCGCGCTCCATCCACTCGGGATGCCACTGGACACCGAGCACCGCCGCTCCCGGCAGCTCGACCGCTTCGACGACGCCGTCGGCCGCGCGCCCCGTGACCACCAGGCCGGTACCGCAGCGCTCGACCGCCTGGTGGTGCCACGAGTTGGTCACAGCGCTGGCGCCGAACAGTCGTTCCGCGATCGAGCCGGGCGCGAACGCCACCTTGTGGTCGTCGGCACCGTCGGTGAGCGGACCCGAACCCGACAGGTGCTCGACGGAGCCGGACGGGAGGTCTGCGATCAGCGTGCCGCCCAAGGCGACGTTCAGGATCTGCAGGCCCCGGCACACCCCGAGGACCGGGATGTCTCTGGCAAGTGCGGCATGCACGAGCGCGATCTCGTACGCGTCCCGGTCGGGGTCGTGGACCATCGGATCGTCCCGCGGATCCACGTCGCCGACCACCGACAGATCGCCACCCCAGCACGCGGGGTGAACGTCCTGGCCGCCGGTGATGACCACGCCCGCCAGCCAGTGGCACAGTGCCCCCGGGTCGGCATCGTAGGGCAGGTTCACCGGAATCCCACCGGCCCTGGCAATTCGGTCCGAGAAGTCGGACATGAAGGCGTCAGCGAACAGGTGACCGTAGCGCTGGTCCAGGCCGCCCACCAGCCCCAGCCGCAACCGCCGGCCGGTGAGGCCGATCATCGGCCGGACGGTGCCCGGTGTCGCGTTCCCCGCGCTCACGGGAACTCGAAGTATCGCGCCGACTCCCATTCGGAGAGCTCGGCGAACGGATCGCCGCCCGTGGTGTGGAACTGCATCCACTCCCAGCGGCGCGTGCCCACCCAGTAGTCGACGAACTCGTCCCCGAGCTGTTCGCGCAGGATCGGGTCCATCTCGAGAGCAGCGGCCGCCTTGGTGATGGTGTCCGGCAACCGCTCGAGGTCGGGCACACACCACGCCATGTCGGTGACCGACTCGGGCGGCTCAATCGCGCTATCGAAGCCGGCGATCACCCCGGCGAGAATGGCCGCGACCGCGAGGTACAGGTTCGCGTCGGCGCCGGGAACGCGGTATTCGAGGCGGGAGTACGCCGGGTGCCCGCACACCGCGCGCACCGCGGTGCTCTTGTTGCTGATGCCCCACGTGACCGTCGTCGGCGGCCCGCTCAGGTCCACCAGGCGGCGGTACGAGGTGATCTGCGGCAGCATGATCGATGTTGCACCCCGCATCGTCGCAAGGAGCCCGCCGACCGCATGCCGCATCGTCGGCGACGGCCCGTCCGCGGCGTAGAACGCGTTGGCCCCGTCGCGCTGCAGGGACAGGTTGACGTGCGAGGCCTGGCCGTACCCGGCCGTCGGCTTGGCCATGAAGGTCACGGTGTGACCGAGTTCGAACGCCACCTCGCGCATCACCTGCCGGGTGCGAGCCCAGGCATCGCAGACCGAGATCGGGTCACCGGGAACCAGGTTGAGTTCGACCTGGCCGGCCGCATCCTCGTCGCTCCACGCCTCCCACTCGATGCCGATCTCGCCGAGGCGACGGGAGACCGCCGACATGTAGTCGACCCAGTCCTTCGACTTCGCCAGGTGGTACGCGGTTCCGGCGGAACCACCGAGCGGGGTCAGGTCGCGATATCCCTTGGCGCGGGCCTCGTGGATGGACTCCTCGAACAGGGTCGCCTCGATCTCCACCGCCACGGTGGCCGTGAAACCGCGCGTTGCGAGTCGGTCGACCAGCTTTCGGGCCAGATTTCGCGGACAGGTCCCGACCGGGGTGCCGTCCGCCTGCCAGTAGTCACCGATCACGGACTGCAGACCCGGTTCCCACTGCACCAGGGTCGACATGTCGGGCCGGAACTGCAGGTCGGCGAGGTGCCCACGCCAGCCGGGGTAGGCGAATCCGAACGTCGGCGCGTTGCCCAGGTCGAGACCGAACAGCAGATCGGCGAACGCGAAGCCTGAGGCCGCGCCCGCGGCGAACTTCTTGGGCGCCACGTTCTTTCCGAGGAACGAGCCATCGTGATTGGTGGCCTCGAGACGGACCGTGTGGACGGCGGCGTCGCGCTCCGTTGCGGTGGCGGCGATTTCAGACATCGTAACGAACCTTCCAGGATGCGGCGACCAGCACCGACAGCTGAGATAACGTGCCGCGCACGCCGATCAGACCGGTCGACAGGGCGGCGATCAGGTCGTCGGCGCCCGTGAAAATGCCGGCCAGCAACTCCGGGGGGCCGGCGATCGCATAGTGGGTCTCGCCCTCGCCGACGACCAGCTGGGCCACACCGTCGGGGCCGTCCGCAATGGCGACGAGCACGTCGGGGATCCCCGGTACCGATCGGGCCGCGGCCCAGAACGTCTCCGCGGCGACCCGCCAGTCCGGTAGCGGCGGCGACAGCAGCGCCAGCGCCCTAGCGGGGAAATCATCGTCGCCTGCGACAACAGGCGCGCCGACGAGGGCGAGCCGCGCGTCCAGGTCGACGGTCAAAGTGAGGTCGGGCTCGACGAACACACCGCTCGACACCGCGACGACACCGTCCGAGATGCGGATCGTCGCAGCCTGCGGGGTGTCGTGGGAGCGGACGGCGACTGTGCCTGCAACCCCTGCCACGACGGCGTCCGCACCGTCCGCGCGGACGGAATCGGCGATGGTCCGACCGATCAGCCGGACGATCGGACTTGCATCGTCCTCGATCCGAATGTCGACCCCGCCGCCCGCGTCGTCCCCGCGTGTCGCGGGGACGATCGTCGTTTCGGTCATCCTTCTGTCCTTTCGAGTCGACGAGATCGTGTGCGCGGTACACCGTCGGCAGCGGATCCCGGTTGGAATGTGACCAATCATAGTCAATCGTCTTGGTCATCTGACTATGATGATGAGGCACAGATCACTTCTTGTCAAAGACTTGCGAGGTTCCCGAGATGAACGACAACGCACCCGCCTGGTGGAATCTGCTCGACGACGATGCCAAGGCCGCGGCCCGGATGATCACCCAGGTCCTGCAGAAACCCATCCGACGGCTGGGACCAGAGCAGACCCGGGCGCTCCTGAACACGGCTCCACCCGCCGAGCCGATCACGCCGCTGGACCAGGTCCAACAACTGACCGTGCCGACTCGTGCAGGTACGATCCGGGCTCGCCTGTACCGCGCGGACAGTGCCGGCCGTGACGGCAATACTCCTGCCCTCGTCTACCTGCACGGCGGCGGTTTCGTCCTGGGAACCCTGAACGGAGCCGACGAACTGTGCCGCGCGATCGCCGCCGGATCCGGCTGGACGGTCGTGTCCTTGGACTACCGCCTGGCCCCGGAAAATCCATACCCGGCAGCACTGGAAGACTGCATCGACGGCTACGGGTGGCTGACCCGGACAGCACCGGAGCTCGGCATCGATCCGGGGCGCCTCGCGGTCGGGGGCGACTCCGCGGGCGGCAATCTTGCCGCCGCCCTGTGCCTGTACCGACGCGACGAGCGCAGCCCCCTCCCCGTCACCCAAGTGCTCGCCTACCCCGCCGTCGACGGGGCATTCACCGCGCCGTCGTGGTCGGACTTCGCCGATGCACCGCTGTTGAGCACTGCGGACGCGCGCTGGTGCTGGGACCAATACATCGGCCCAGGGCACCAGACGGACGACCCACTCGCGGCACCCATGCGCGCCGAGTCGCTGCGCGGCCTGCCGCCCGCCCTGATCCTGACCGCAGAGGTCGACCCGATCCGGGACGACGCCGAGGCATACGCGGCACGGCTGCGGCGCGCCGGCGTCCCCGTCTCACTGACCAGGTATGCCGGCGTCTTCCACGGATTCTTTACTGAGATCGGCGTGTTCGCGCAGTCGAAGCAAGCGATCGACGAGGTGTGTCTGCATCTGCGCGAGCTCGCACGGGCGTAGCTCCGCACCCGTGGGGCGGTTGCGACGCTGAATAGCGGGGGATCGCGCCCCACCAACGCAGATCCGAGGGCTGGCGTCGACGACGGAAGAAGGACGGCTCCGCCCCCATTTCAATGACGGTTCGGTCCCCCGGTCACCACCGCAGAACGGGACTGCGGCATCGACAGGTGCGGGTGATGGTGAAAGTTCTCGTCGTCGGTCATGTCAGGACCTGGCAGCAGCGGCGACCGGCTAGCCTGCCCCAGATGAGATTCCTGGTCGGCTGTTCCTACGTCAGCGTGGTGTGCGCATTGTTGATCGCAGGGTGGGTGCTTCCCCAGCTGGTGACGACCGGGTCCATCACTGTCGGCGGCTCCCCGGCGTTCGAGCCGCTGTTCGTCTATCCCGGACCGGTCGGGTTCGTCGTCTGCATCATGGCCGCCGCGGCGTCGTTGATCTTGTTCGGGCGGCGGCGGCTCACCTCGGCAGGTCACCGCCTCATCGCGGCCGGCCAGGTGGTGACGGTTGCGTTGTTCGCCATGTGCATTGCATCGCCGTGGCTGCCCTCGGCGACCGGGTGGGAGCTCGTGG
This sequence comes from Rhodococcus sp. 14C212, assembly GCF_011058195.1. Classification (NCBI taxonomy): domain Bacteria; kingdom Bacillati; phylum Actinomycetota; class Actinomycetes; order Mycobacteriales; family Nocardiaceae; genus Rhodococcus; species Rhodococcus sp. 14C212. The sequence goes on from NZ_JAALEH010000014.1 coordinate 21,308, forward strand.
CCCTGCCCGGAGCATTACTGATCGGTCAGACCGCAGTGGGGGCCGGACTGGTGGTGTCGAGATCACCGAGGCGTCCCTCACTCACGCGCTCGTTCGGCGTCGGGAGGATCGGCCGCGCGTGGAGGAGTCAGCGCCGTGGGGTGAGTGCGACGATCACACCCAAACGCAATGAGGCGAGGTGGATTTCGCGGAGCCTGCGGGCAAGAAGTCCATCCGCTGGCCGGGCTATCCACAGCCGGGTTTGAATCGCACGGCCGCGGGCGGTCACGGTGGGGCGTGCACCTGATGGTGTGTCGACTCGTCTTCGCGTCACGGGAGAGCAGGCGCACGATCGGGTGCTTGCCGTCCCCTACGGGTAGATCGAGGTGCACATGCCAGTCCCACGTTCCCGGCGCCGCCGCGCGGTGGCTCTTGTCGCCAGCGCCACCGTGGCCGGCGGCTGCATCGCGGTGACCACCCCGGCGCTCGCGCACGCCGCCCCCACCGACTGTGCTGCCACGTTCAATCTGTTCATCCCCGGCACGTGGGAAACCGACGAACACGCCGACCCCGGTCGGCCTGTCGGGATTCTCGCCCCCGTCGCCGAGGCACTGCAGCGCACCCACGGCGCCGCCGCCGAGATCTACACCTTGCCGTACATGGCGCGCGCATTCGACAACGGCCACACCTACGCCGACAGCAAAGCCGACGCCCTCGACCGAGCCCAACATGTGCTCGCGACAACCGCCGAGCGGTGCCCCCGCACCAGGTTCACGATCACCGGTTACTCCCAAGGCGCCGACGCCGCTGGGGATCTGGCCTCGGCGATCGGCCACCACCAAGGCCCGATCCCCGCGGAGAAGGTGCTGGCCGTCGGGTTGCTCGCCGACCCGCGTGCCGGCACCGACGGTGCGGCCGTCGTCGGCCCACCCAGCTCCGGGGACGGCATCGCCGACCCGCGCCCGCAGGGCATGGGCGCGCTCGCCGGGCGGGTGGCGTCGATCTGCGACCCGGGCGATCTGTACTGCTCGATCAACAAAGGCTCGAACCCCCTGCTCGGCTCGCTCGGCTCGATCCTGAGCACCACCCCCGGCGCAGCCAGCGCCGATGCAAGCGCCACCGCGGTGGCCACCGCCCTCACCTCCGACTTCTCCCGTGCGGATCTGCCCGCCCTCGGCGCGAACATCGGCGCCCTCGGCCAGCAACTGACCTCCCCGACGGTCGATCTGCAGCACGTGTCCCACCTCGCCACGACAATCCGGGACACCCTCACCCCGCTGGCCGAGCTGCTCGACTCCGGCGCCACCAATCCGGCCGCCACCGCCCGCCTCACCGCCACCGGACCCGACTCGGCCGAGCACAGCGCCGCCCAGGTCCTCGACCGCGCCCACCGGGCGGACCTGAGCGGAGCCCTCACGGCCGTCACCACCATCGCGGACACCGCCACCACACTCCTCGACACCGGGGCGCCGACCGTGCCGGCGAATTCACCGCAGGTGCAGACCCTGGCGTCGATCGCCGGTCCCCTCGACGGGCAGCTCGCACCCCTCGCGTCCACCCCGGCTGAGACGCTGTCCGCCGCCCCGCGCGTGCTGTCGGTACTCAAACCCACCGTCGTGCTCGATCAGGTCCTCACCGTCGCCACCGGCCTCACCTCGCTCGACGTGCCCGCCATCCTGCACAACCTGACCCTGTTGCCGCAGAAGGTGGCCGCGCTCGATGCGCGCGGCGCCCACCAGATCGCGGGGGAGCTCAACAACCAGTTCGCCCCACTGGTGAAGATGGCCGCCGGCGTCGACCTGAGCTGGGTCTCCCAGGTGCTCGCGGTCATCCCGGACCCGTCCGGGGTCACGCAGATCGCCGCGCTGGTCGTCTCGATCCTGGCGAACGTCGACATCATCCGGCTCGCCACCCTGGTCGGACAGATCCAAGAGATCGCCTGGACCGCCGTAGAGAAGCTGCTGCCTCCACCGGGGCAGGCGCCGGATCCGGTCGGTGCCGGTGCGGTGATGACCGGCCTGCTCCCCGTCGGCCTGGACCTGGCGTCGGTAGCGGTGACCATGCTCTCCGGCAAAGCCACCCAGACCCCGCCCGAGCTACTGGGAAAACAGCACCCCATCGCCGACACCACCACTACGCCTCAGACACAGAACCCCGATCTACCGGCACTGGCCGGATCACTGACCACCATCGCCGAATCCCACAGCGTCGAAGGCCTTCTCACCCTCGTCGGTGACGGACTCGAGGCCGCGAGCTTCTTCACCTCCGGCGCTCACACCAACTACCAGTCCCTCGTCGTCGACAACGCCGGCCGCACCGCCCTCACCTGGCTTGCCGACTGGCTCAACCTGCAGATCGGACGCGCCGCATGACCCGGCGCCTGCGCGACCACACCTCCACTCGCAGGCAGTGGTGCGCTTCCCACCATCGCCCCGGTGACTGCTGCCGTCGCGATCCGAACGCCGCTCGCCCACGCCACCACGGCGACCTCCGACTACACCGTCGTCGTCCCACCGACCATCGCAATCACCCGTAAGGACACCCATGAACAAATTTTCGATCCTGCCCGGTCACCCGTCGTCACCGGTGATCCTGCACGTCCCTCACGCCTCCCGCACCATCCCACCGGAGATCCGTGAAGCGTTGCTCCTCGACGACGCTGCACTGGACACCGAACTCGACGAGGCCACCGACACCGGCACCGACCTGATCGCCACACTCGGCGCCGACTACGCCCACATGCGGCCCTGGGTCGTGTGCAATGCCTACTCCCGGCTGGTCGTCGATCCGGAACGGTTCCCCGACGACTCCGAACCCGCTGCCGCGTACGGCCGCGGCGCCGTCTACACCCGCACCTGCACCGGCACACTCCTGCGTCAGGAACCCCTGACCAACGCCGACGCTCTGCTCGACACGTATTTCCGGCCCTACGCCACCGCCGTCTCCGAACTCGTCACCGACCGCATCACAGCCAGTGGACGTGCAGTGATCATCGACGTGCACTCCTACCCGCCGCATCCCTCCGGATTCAAAGACCCCACCCTGACTCGGCCGGCCCTGTGCCTCGGCACCGATCCGATCCATACGACCGACTGGTTGAACGCTGCCGCCCGCCGCGCCTTCCACCCTCTCGGCGACATTGTCGAAAACGAGCCCTACGCGGGGTGCTACGTGCCACTCGACCGCTACGGGCACGACCAGCGCGTCGCCGCAGTCATGATCGAACTACGCCGCGACACCTACCTCCCCGGCCACGGCCACGAGCCTGGCCCGGACGCTGTCGCGCAGATCGGCACCTACCTGGCCGCGCTCGTCGACACCGCCGCGGAGGTCGACGCGGATGTGTAAACCCAACCCGGACCACGCTGCACCCCACACATGCGCACCCGCCTCACCCGCGCCGCCGCGCGCCTGGCCACCGCCCGCCACGACCTCGACGAACACCCCGAACACGTCCACCTCCAGCAACGCCTCACCAAAGCCGAAACCGACCGCGCCAAGATCCAAGCCCTGTACGACGCCACACCCGGCGGACAACGAGAACTGCAGGCAGCGATCCAAACCGAACCCGACACAACTGCACTCAGCGGACTCGCGAACCGTCTGAGCATCGGCGAACGACTACGCGCCGAGCAAACCGACGCCCTGCGCCGAACCCAGGAAGCTCGGGACAATGATCGAAACCAAGGAGCCCACAGCCATGACCGACAAGGAACCGATGATTCAGCAACGCCGCGAGGCATTCTGGCGGACATACGGATGGACCCCGGACCTGCTGGAGACCGAACGCCGGAAGATCGAGGAGTACTGGACCGACGCGGAGATCGAGGAAGCGCAGCACCTCGGCTTCTGATCGGCGACCGCACCGTCGAACCTGTCGCCGTCCCACCACCTGACCGACGAGGTACGGACCGATCTCCAGGCACGCGGTTTGTCCAGCCCGGAGATGTACGAACTGCATCCTTCAGATGCAGACCTGTACCGGCAACAGATGACCGCGCTGACCAAGAACAACCCGTTCGCCGCATCGGTCTACGTCTACGACGAAGAAGAATACGCACGTATGCAAATGCTGGTCACCGAGGACGTCACAGCAGGGGTCGCCCTCAAAGGCGATGAAGTCGTCTCCGTATTCGCTCACCAAGACGGGGCGCATCCCGGCGTGGCCCAGTCGATGTTGCGGCAGGCCACCGCGCTCGGCGGCCGACGGTTGGACTGCTTCGACACGGTCTTGCCCAAGCTCTACGCCGATGCAGGATTCGTGCCCGTCGCCCGTCTGACCTGGAACGACGACTACGCGCCGGACGGCTGGAACTACGAGACGTATCGTCGGTACAACAACGGTCGGCCGGACGTGGTGTTCATGGCATACGACCCCAGTGCCGTCGGCTCGCTCTATGAACGAGGTGCGGGGAAGTACGTCACCGACTACGACGACGGAATCGCCAAGACCCAGGCGTACCAAGCCGCGTCGGTCGGGAATTGAGCCGGGCTCAGCTGACCGCCATCTGCCCGGCGTCTACTCCACGCATCGATGTGCCCTGTGGATGGTTCCGTGTGTCTGTGCAGAGGGTCGGGCGAGCAGCAAGGTGACGACCGAAGACGCCCGAGAGAGACGGTGCGCAAATTGCCATTTACGCAGCTATCCCCGCGAACCCCCAGCTGAGCGTGTTTTTGTGTATCGAGACGGTGTCTGTCCTCGCTCAGTGTTTCTGTCAGAATTCCACCGAAGGTGCTGCATGGCCCGCGACACGCCCTCACAAAGTTGTCGGACTTCGGAGCTCTGCGCTTCTACCCTGCGAGAAAGCCGGTCCCCTGCCGCGGCGCCGCGTCACCGGCCGCGTTCGCCCGGTCCGCGGGTGTCCGTCGTTCACGGGGTAGAGAAGTTTCACCAGGCGATGGTGGTGTGCCACCACGCACCGTCACGTGGCGTTCGAGTCGGGGGTGGAGCGGGACTTCCTCCTCGACGCGGATCTCGATTCCCGGGTCTGGGGGATCGCCGCGCCACCTTGCCTTCCTACGAGGCGGATTCGACGATATGCGACATCTATCCTGAACGACCGTCCCTACCCTCGCTCAAGTTAGTTGTTGCACCGCAGGTCAGAACCTTGCTCTCCGACAACTACTTTGAGCGAGGACAGTGTCGGAGGCCTCCGGTACCGTTCCCACCCGTGGATCTCGAGACGAACGACGCAGGAGACGGGCAGATCGTGGTGCCCGGGGCCCCTGTGGGGCCCGCGGTGCCGGACCTCGCCCCGGCCACCGCGGACCGGATCGCGGAGTCGGTGGCGTCGGCGCGGGCCGCCGGCACCCGCCGCACCTACGCCTCGGCGTGGCGGGCCTTCACCACCTGGTGCGCGCGCGAAGGCCACACCGCGGTGCCGGCGCACCCGGTCACCGTCGCCGCCTACCTCGTGGCGTGCGCCGACACCGTCACCGAGGCGGGGGAGCGGGCCTACGCCCCGGCCACCCTGGCGCACCGCCTCGCCGCGATCGCCCACCACCACCGCCAGAGCGGACACCCGGCTCCCACCGGCGACGACCTGGTCAAAGCGACGATGTCCGGGATCCGCCGCGGCTACGCCACCGCCGGGGAGCGGCCCCGCAGCCCGCGGGCGCCGCTGCTCACCGCCGATGTCCTCGCCATTGTCGACAAGGCCCGCGCCGACTGCCGGGGCTGGGCCGACGAGGTGGTCGAACGCCGCGACACCGCCCTCCTCCTGCTCGGCTTCGCCGGGGCGTTCCGCCGCAGCGAACTCGTCGCCCTCACCTGTGGGGATGTGGCGTTGCACCGGCTCGACGGCCTGCACATCAAACTCCGCAAGACCAAGACCGACCAGGAGGGCCGCGGCACCATCCGGGCCCTGCCCTTCACCCACAGCCACACCAGCTGCCCGCCGTGCGCGTGGACGCGGTGGGCGCAGATCGTCGCCGCCCACGACGCGGGTGGTCGGCCCGGAGTGATCCGGCTGCTCCGCAGCGCGGAGCCGTTCGCGGCGCACGTGTGCCGCGGCCCCCGCCCCCGCGCCACGTCCGGCGCGCCGTTGCTGCGCGCGATCCGCCGCAACGGCAACCTCTCCGAGACGGCGTTGTCGGGGGCAGGCGGTCCATGCGGTAATCCGCCGCCGCGCCGAGTTGGCGGGCTACGACCCCGAACTCGTCGCCCAGCTCGGTGGGCATTCGCTGCGCGCCGGGTTCGTCACCCAGGCCTTCCGCAACGGCGCCTCCGCGCACGCGATCATGCGCCAGACCGGGCACACCACCCCCGCCATGCTCGAGGTCTACGCCCGCGAACACGCCCCCCTCATCAACAACGCCGTCACCCACCTGGGCTTGTAGCGCGATGAGCACCCCGATCGGACGACACGACGCATCCCTGGAAGACGCGCTGGGCCTGCGGATCCCGGCACGGTACCGGCACGACTGGGCCCTGTTCGCCGACTGGTGCACCGCCGCCGACCAGCCGTGCGTGCCGGCCACCCCGGAGGCGCTCGCGCTGTTCCTCCGCGAGCACCCGGCGGCGCCCGCCACCCAGCGGCAGCGGGTCTCGGCGATCAACACCGTCCACACCCGCCACGGTCACCCGGCGCCCGGCCGCAGCGAGACCGTCCGCCGCCGGCTGGACGGCGCCCGCGTCGCCCGGGCGGACCGGCTGGCCCCGCTGCTGCACCGCCGCGCCGCCGAGCTACCCACCATGGGCTGGCCGAGCGGGGTGTTCGGCCGCCGCGACGCCCTCCTGTTGACCCTGGCCGCGACCGGGATGCCGTTCACCCAGCTCACCCGATTGCGCCGCGGCGATGTCACCGTCGACGCCGGCACCCTCGTCGCCACGACCGACGGGGAGCGGTTCTGTGTGCCCCCGGAGTCCGGCAGCGGCGAGAGTCCGGCGGTGGCGGTGTACCGCAGGTGGGCGGAGATCCAGGCGTTCCTCGACGCGTACCCGAACACCGACCTGCTCGCCCAGCACCTGACCGACCCGGTCGAGGTGGAGCAGGTCGCGCTCACCGACCGGCAGGCCCGGCAACACCTGCTGACCCCGATCGACCGCTGGGGACACCTGCCGCTGATGCCGCAGCCGATGACCGCGCAGTCCATTGCCTCGATCGTGCGAGACCATCTGTCCGGCCGGGTCCCGGCTCGCGCCCAATTGCCCCTGCGCAAGCGGGGGGACCGGGATGACGCCCCGCCCATCGGGAGCGAGACTGGGATCGACCTCGATCCGCACTACTACGAACGAGGTGTTGCCGCCCGCCGCAGTGCCCACGACAACCTCGACGGTCTCACCGACGTCTTCGACGAGATCGAAGCCCGCGCCGACGCCCTGCTCGAGGAACTGCTCACCATGTTGGACGGGCTGTAGGCGTTCTGCCCTCCTGGGGGAGCGGTGCGTACTGTCCAAGAATTAGGACACCACCCCACGGGTCAAGTCCCGTGGGGTGGTGTACGACGTCGTCGCGGGACTCCTCGTCGATGGTTCAAGCGGTCCAAGGTCGGTGTCATCGATTCCCCAAGAGATCACATCGAAAAAGAGCGCCTTCTACTCGCTCCAGAGTGCGTTTGCTAGTCGGCGACCAATTGTGTTCAGGTACTTGACCTGGTCGCACGGATCCACAATTCCGCCTGCTTTGTCGTGTGCAGCAGCACCCCCGCACGTACGAGTGCGCCGAGTTGCGCTGTCGAACCCCGAACTGCCGAACGAAGTACGGCAGTTCGGGTTGCCGCGATCGAGTTGCGAGCCGCGGAGAGAATGATCGACTCCAGTATTTTGCTTTGAACTGAAGTGATAGTAGAGCACAGCCGCGGTGATGTTGAGCTGGTCGCGACACTCTTGACTGAACTGGCGTGGAATCCGCGTTGAGCGAGTTGAGCGATGTGCTGTATTGCTGACTCGACGATTGCCTGTCGGGCCGGGCTCACTACCATGCCTTCACTTCTCTTCGAATGCTCGCCTGCCTGGGTATCGTCTGCCGAACCGCCCCTGCGTCTCGTCACAGACGACTGCTCGGAAACCGTCTGGGAGCTACCGTTAACTGTGGGTGTGTAGTGGTTTACCCGCGATCGCCAGTAGAGCCTCGCCCAGAGCTTCGCCCAGTGTGGGGTGGGCATGGACGTGTTTGGCGGCGTCAGCAGCCTTGACTTCTAGATTGCACAGGAGTTGGGCTTCTCCGATCAGCTCGCTGACCCGGTCGCCGATCATGTGGACGCCAACAACGACGCCATTGGGGCCCACAACCAACTTGATAGCGCCGGACGTCTTGATGATCTGACTCTTTCCGTTGCCGACCAGGTCATACGTGACTGTCTCTACATCGTCCGAGAAAAGTGTGCGCGCAGAGGATTCACTGAGACCAACAGAAGCAATTTCCGGGTGCGAATACGTTACGCGGGGTATCCCGCTCTCATCAACAATTTCCGGTCTGCTGCCCGCAATCTCCTCGGAAACGAAGAGGCCCTGCTGAAACCCGCGGTGTGCCAGTTGTTGTCCAACGACGATATCGCCGACCGCATAGACTTGCGGCAGGCTGGTCTGTAGTCGATCGTTTGTGGCGACGAACCCATCAACCAGCCGCACGCCAGCTTCCTCAAATCCCATACGTTCGGTATTGGGTGCGCGTCCGACTGCTACAAGGACGACATCGACATCAAGGACCTCGCCGGAGTCCAGGGTTACCGAGACCTGCCGATCGTCCTGCGCGACCTCGACAACTTTCGCGCTGGTCTTGACCGCTATCTTTCGGCGCCGGAATGCCCGTTCGAGGTGCTTGCTCATCGTTTCGTCTTCATTGGGTACGAGCCGGGTCATGGCCTCAACTATGGTGACCGATGATCCGAATGATGCCCAGACGCTGGCGAATTCGACACCGATGACTCCGCCGCCGAGAATCACCGCCTTCGACGGGACCGATGTCATTTCCAACGCTGTGTCGCTGGTGATCACTCGCCCGCCTATGCCGATGCCGGGGATTTTTCTCGGGACGGAGCCCGTGGCGAGAACAATTTGCGTAGCGGTGATCACCTCGCCGTCCACCTCGACCTGGTTCGGCCCGACGAGTCGTCCACGGCCGTGGACGACGGTGATCCCGTGGCTCGCCACGAGGCTGGTCAGACCTTTGTGCAGGCGATTGACGACGGTGTTCTTGTAGTTCTGCACTTTCGTCGCGTCGATTCCACTGAACGTAGCTTCAACGCCGAATTGACTCGCAGATCGGGCGCTGTCTGCTACTTCGGCCGCGTGCAGAAGTGCTTTGGTTGGGATGCACCCTCGGTGTAGGCAGGTGCCGCCCAAGTCGCCTTCCTCGATAAGGATCACCGACTTGCCCAGCTCGGCGGACCGGATCGCGGCGGCATAGCCACCGGATCCGCCACCGAGAACGACGATATCTGCGGACGTGGGGGACATGCGGTTACTCCTGAGAAGGCGAAGCGGGAGGCGTGCGAGGTCCGGGGTCTGCCGCGGCAGCAAGTGCTTCTGCGTGCAGTCGGCCGGCACGGTACGACGAGCGAACCAATGGTCCGGACATCACACCGAGGAAGCCGAGTTTGCGGGCAATGTCGCCAAGCATGGAGAACTCGTCGGGAGTGGCCCAACGCTCGACCGGGTGGTGACGGGAAGACGGCCGAAGATATTGGGTGATGGTGATCAGCTGGCAGCCGGCGGCGTGGAGATCACCAAGCGCCTGGACTGCCTCGTCCGTAGTCTCACCCAGTCCGAGGATGAGATTGGACTTCGTGATCAGGCCTGCATGCCGCGCTCGGGTGATTACTTCCAGCGAGCGCTCATAGGCAAATCCCGGGCGAACTCGCCGGAAGACGCGAGGGACGGTTTCGACGTTGTGTGCCAGAACTTCAGGTCGGCTTGCAAACACCTCACCAAGCTGGTCGGGGTTTGCGTTGAAATCGGGGACGAGCAGCTCGACGCCAGTGCCTGGGCACAGTTCGTGGATGTTGCGGACGATTTCAGCGTAGAGCCACGCGCCTCCGTCGGGAAGGTCATCGCGCGCCACACCCGTGACGGTGGCGTAGCGCAAACCCATCGAACGGACCGTTTCAGCGACGCGACGCGGTTCGTCTCGGTCGAGTGCAGCGGGCCTGCCGGTGTCGATCTGGCAGAAGTCGCATCGGCGGGTGCACTGGTCGCCGCCGATGAGAAAGGTGGCCTCGCGATCTTCCCAACATTCGAAGATGTTGGGGCATCCGGCTTCCTGGCAGACAGTGTGGAGGTCTTCTCGTTGCACGAGTGAAGCGAGCTCGCGATATTGGGGACCGGTGCGCATGTGGACTTTCATCCACGACGGTTTGCGCTCCACCGGTGTCCTCGAGTTGCGGACCTCGAGGCGCAGCAGCCGCCGTCCGTCGGGGGCGACGGTCATTGGAGACTCCTTCAGTCAGTGCGGGGGTGTGCTGTCGCCGAGCGTCAGATTCGACTGCACGTGAACCCGGAGATCGGGGTGGACAACTGTTGCACGCGAGGTTGCCTAGACGCATCGAGCCGTGTGCGGTCGCGAGCTGTTCCGTAGCAGGATGCCAAACGTTGGGCATCGAGTGCAAGCGTCCTCATGGGGACTTCCGGCTGTCTTGGATCCGGGGGGCGACAACACGAGGAAGTCTGTGTATGTTTGCCGCATCACAACTGAATCTGCCGATGACGCGCAGCGGGAGAACCTCCGTCGTGGAGGCGCCGTAGGAGCAACGTCCTCCCCGGGAATCTCTCAGGCCCCAGTACCGCAGCGCAGAGGCAACTCTGGAGAACAGGACCGGTCGCACAGCCGGGACTTACCGAAGGTGTAGAGCACGCGGTTTGCGTGCCCAGACTCTCAGGTTCAAGGACAGAGCGGGGAGGTGTCCCAGTCGTTGTCGGGTGCGGTCCCGGCATCACCGAAACCGGAGTCACCTCGTGCGTGATCACCCCCGTCCCAGCAGTCTCCCGTATGTCGGCGAGTTCCCGGCCCGCCACATCGGGCCGCGGCCCTCGGCAACCCGCCACATGCTCGAGGCACTCGGCTACGACGACCTCGATTCGCTCATCGATTCAGCCGTGCCCGCGCAGATCCGCAGCAGCAGGGTGCTGGATCTGCCTGATGCGCGCAGTGAGCAGCAGATTCTCGCCGATCTGCGTGTACTGGCCGATCGCAACGAGACTCGCGTGCAGATGATCGGACTCGGGTACCACGACACCGTGACCCCCGCGGTCCTGCGACGCAACATGCTCGAGTCCCCGGCCTGGTACACCGCCTACACCCCGTATCAACCGGAAATCTCCCAGGGTCGTCTCGAAGCTCTGTTGACCTTCCAGACGATGATCGAGGACCTCACGGCGCTGCCTCTGGCAGGCGCATCGCTGCTGGACGAAGCGACCGCGGTGATGGAAGCCGTGCTCTTGATGCGGCGGGCAAACAAAGCCAAGACATCGACGCTGCGGGTGGTCGTCGATGCTGAGATCCTGCCGCAGACTTTGGCGGTCGTCCGCGGACGCGCGAGACCGGTCGGTATCGAGGTCGAGGTGGTAGACCTCGCGGCGGGCCTACCGGAGGGCGACTTCTTCGGTCTCGTACTTCAAGCACCGGGAGCCAGTGGCGTGGTGCGCAACCTCGTACCCTTGATCGCTGAGGCAAAGGCGCGGGGCGCTTTGACCACGGTGGCCGCCGACCTTCTGTCGCTGACCCTGCTGGTTCCGCCCGGTGAGCAGGGCGCCGATATCGCGGTCGGCTCTGCCCAGAGGTTCGGCGTGCCGCTGTTCTTCGGAGGTCCGCACGCCGGGTACATGGCGGTTCGCGACGGTCTGGAAAGGATGCTCCCGGGCCGACTGGTCGGGGTCTCCGTCGACACCGACGGCAATCCCGCCTACCGGCTCGCCCTGCAGACCCGCGAGCAGCACATCCGCCGCGACAAGGCGACCAGCAACATCTGCACAGCCCAGGCGCTGCTGGCCAACGTCGCCGCGATGTACGCGGTGTACCACGGCCCGGACGGACTGCGGACCATCGCCGAGCGAGCCCACGGACACGCAGCAGTACTCGCGGCGGGACTGCGTGAAGCGGGACTGCACGTTGTCCACGACAGCTTCTTCGACACGGTGCTGGTGCGCGTGCCCACTGCTGCTCGACAGATCGTCGACCACGCAGACAGAGGCGGTATCAACCTGCGGCTCGTCGACAGCGATCATGTCGCCATCGCCTGCGACGAGTGCACCACCGACGACATCGTCTCTCGCGTTCTGGCTGTGTTCGACGCCGACGTACCGAGCATCGCTCAGTCCGGGCTGGATGCCGCCCTGTTGCGCACCACGAACTATCTGCTGCATGAGGTCTTCCACGCGCATCGGTCCGAGACCTCGATGCTCCGTTACCTGCGCGCACTCTCCGACAAGGACCTCGCGCTCGACCGGACGATGATCCCACTCGGCTCGTGCACGATGAAGCTGAACTCGGCGGTGGAGATGGAGCCGATCAGCTGGCCCGGATTTGCCTCGATCCATCCGTACGCCCCCGTCGAACAGACCAGGGGTTATCTGCAACTGATCCTCGGACTGGAGCGATGGTTGTGCGAGATCACCGGCTACGACCGGGTATCGCTGCAGCCCAATGCCGGATCGCAGGGCGAGCTCGCCGGCCTCCTCGCAATCAACGGCTACCACGAGAGCCGCGGCGATCTCGATCGCGATATCTGCCTCATCCCGCAGTCCGCGCACGGTACCAATGCCGCGTCCGCCGTCCTCGCGGGGATGCGGGTGGTCGTCGTCGCGACGGCGGAGAACGGCAACATCGACATCAGGGACCTTCGTGCGAAGATCGCTGAGCACGAAGGTCGGATCGCGGCAATTATGCTTACCTATCCGTCCACGCACGGGGTGTACGAGATCGACGTGCGCACCGTCTGCGACCTGGTGCACGACGCCGGCGGTCAGGTCTATGTCGACGGCGCCAACCTCAACGCCCTCGTCGGACTCGCTCAGCCGGGACAGTTCGGGGGCGACGTCTCGCACCTGAACCTGCACAAGACCTTCTGCATCCCCCACGGTGGCGGCGGGCCGGGTGTGGGCCCTGTGGCGGTGCGGCGGCATCTCGCGCCGTTCCTTCCGGGCAATCCGCTGGGCGCCGACAGGCTCGGCGCCCCAGTCTCGGCTGCCAACTATGGCTCCGCTGGCATTCTCCCGATCACGTGGGCGTACATCGCGCTGATGGGGCCAGACGGGCTGACCGAGGCCACCAAGAACGCGGTCCTGGCCGCCAACTACGTCGCCAATGCCCTCAACGAGCACTTCCCCGTGCTCTACACGGGTCCGTCCGGGCTGGTCGCGCACGAGTGCATCCTCGACCTGCGCGCGCTCACCAAGTCCACCGGTGTGACCGCCGAGGATGTGGCAAAACGGTTGATCGATTACGGCTTCCACGCCCCGACTCTGTCGTTCCCCGTGAACGGCACCCTCATGGTGGAGCCGACTGAATCCGAGGACCTCGCTGAACTCGACCGGTTCATCGAGGCGATGGTCGCTATCCGCCGTGAGATCGACCTCGTCGGCGACGGGGTGTGGCCCCTCGAACGCAGTCCGCTGCGCCAGGCCCCGCACACCGCCGAGCAGGTGACAGCGGACTCCTGGGACTTGCCGTACCCGCGACACACGGCCGCCTACCCTGTCGCCTCCCTGCACAAGGGGAAGTACTGGCCGCCGGTCCGGCGTATCGACGGTGTCCACGGCGACCGCAATCTCGTCTGCTCGTGCCCTGCGCCCGAGGCGTTCGAGACCAACACCGACACTGCGCCGAAGCAGGAGGCCTACGCATGACCACCGCCGTGACCCCCGTGTCCCCGCTGCTCGACGAGCACACGGCACTCGGTGCCCACTTCACTGATTTCGCCGGGTGGCAGATGCCGCTCAAGTACGACAGCGAACTCGCCGAACACCGGGCAGTTCGCACCACCGCGGGCTTGTTCGACCTCTCGCACATGGGCGAGATCGAAATCGCCGGCACCGGTGCGGGAGCTCTGCTCGACCACGCACTGGCCGGGGAGCTGTCGACGATCGGCGTCGGCCGCGCCAAGTACTCGCTGCTGTGCAACCGCGACGGCGGCGTGATTGACGACCTCGTCGTCTACCGACTCGCCGACGACCACTTCCTCGTCGTCGCCAACGCCGCCAACGCGCCGACCGTGTTCGATGAACTGCATTCGCGAGCAGAAGGTTTCGATGTCTCGGTTGCCGACCGGTCGACCATGACCGCTCTGATCGCCGTACAGGGGCCGGCGTCGCAGGACATCGTCACCGCGCTTGTCCCGGACGCGCAGGCTGCACTCGTCGCGAACCTGAAGTACTACGCGGCAACACCTGCCGAGGTCGCAGGCCTCCAGGTGCTGCTTGCCCGGACCGGTTACACCGGCGAAGACGGCTTCGAGCTGTACGTGCCGAACGCACATGCAGTGCAGTTGTGGCGAGCGCTCCTTGCCGTCACCACCGAACGCGGTGGCGTTCCCGCCGGGCTCGCGTGCCGCGACACACTCCGCCTTGAGGCCGGGATGGCGCTCTACGGACATGAGCTCACCCTCGACACCAACCCGTACGAAGCGGGTCTCGGCCGGGTCGTCCGCCTCCACAAGAACTTCGTCGGCCGCGACGCGCTGCAGACGTTGTCGGAGCAGCCGCCACGCCGCGCGCTCGTCGGCCTCACCGGCACCGGACGCCGCGCCGCCCGCGCCGAGTACACCGTCTACGACGCCGCGGGCACGACACCGATCGGCACCGTCACCTCCGGCGCACTGTCACCGACCCTCGGGCATCCGATCGCACTCGCCTACGTAGACCTCGCGCACAGCGAACCCGGTACCGAGCTCACCGTCGACATCCGCGGCAAGAAGGAACTCTTCACCGTCACCCCGGCGCCGTTCTACCGCCGCTCCTGATCCGCGCCGATTCGCCCGGCACGTTCCCTCAGCCACCGCTTCGACAACGAAGCCCCGAACCACTAGGTGTACCCATGCCATCCCACGCCATTCCCAACGACCGCAGCTACACCACCGACCACGAATGGGTCGCCATCGCGCCCGGTGACCAGCTGCCCGACAGCCCGGTCCGCGTCGGCATCACCTCGATCGCCGTCGACTCGCTCGGCGAACTCGTCTTCGTGGACCTGCCCGAGGTGGGATCGACGATCGTCGCCGGCGAACCCTGCGGCGAGGTCGAATCGACCAAGACCGTCTCCGAGCTGTACCCGCCGGTCAGCGGTCGTGTCACCGTGATCAACACCGCCGCAGTCGACAACCCCGAGCTCGTCACTGCTGACCCCTACGGCGAAGGCTGGCTGTTCGCCGTCCAGCCCACCGACGCCGGTGAACTGCTCACCGCCGCCGAGTACGCCGAACAGAACGGAGTCAACGCATGAATGTCCTCGATCAGCGCCTCGTCGACTTCGACCCCGAGGTCGCGTCACTGATCGACAAGGAACTCGAGCGCCAGCGCACCGGACTCGAAATGATCGCCTCCGAGAACCACGCGCCGCTCGCGGTGATGGAGGCACAGGGTTCAATCCTGACCAACAAGTACGCCGAGGGCTACCCTGGCCGGCGATACTACGGCGGATGCGAACACGTCGACGTGATCGAACAGATCGCGATCGACCGCGTCAAAGCCCTCTTCGATGCCGAGTTCGCGAACGTCCAACCGCATTCCGGGGCCACGGCGAACGCATCGGTGATGCACGCCCTGATCAAGCCCGGCGACACCATCCTCGGGCTGTCCCTCGACGCGGGGGGGCATCTCACACACGGAATGCGGCTGAACTTCTCCGGGAAACTGTACAACGTCGCCGCCTACGGGGTATCGGAGCGGGATCACCTCATCGAGATGGATACCGTCGCTGCGGCAGCGCGGGAACACCGTCCCGCGCTGATCATCGCCGGGTGGTCCGCCTACCCGCGCCACCTCGACTTCGCGCGCTTCCGCGAGATCGCCGACGAGGTCGGCGCGTACCTGATGGTCGACATGGCGCACTTCGCGGGACTGGTCGCCGCGGGACTGCACCCCTCGCCGGTGCCGCACGCGCACGTCGTGACTTCGACCACCCACAAGACGCTCGGCGGCCCGCGCGGTGGCATCATCCTCACGAACGACGCCGCCATCGCCAAGAAGATCAACTCCGCGGTGTTTCCCGGACAGCAAGGCGGCCCGCTCGAGCATGTGATCGCCGGCAAGGCGACAGCGTTCAAGATGGCCTCCGAGCCCGAGTTCGCGCTGCGTCAGCAGCGCGTACTCGACGGGGCGGCAGTGCTCGCAGAGCGACTCAGTCTGCCCGACGTCAAGGAAGCCGGTATCAGCGTCCTCACCGGTGGCACCGACGTACACCTCGTCCTCGTCGACCTACGCCACGCGGCAATCAATGGGCAGCAGGCGGAGGACCGCCTCGATGCGGTCGGTATCACCGTCAACCGCAACGCCGTACCGTTCGACCCACGGCCGCCGATGATCACCTCCGGACTGCGGATCGGAACCCCCGCACTCGCAGCGCGCGGTTTCGGACGGAAAGACTTCGAGGTGGTCGCCGACGTCATCGCACGCGCTCTCACCGCGGACACCAATGCTCCTACATCAGCACTCCTCACGACTGTCCGTGCTCTCGCCGACCGATACTCGCTCTACCCAAGGCTGTAATCGCATGACGATCAGTGTGTTCGACCTGTTCTCGGTGGGCATCGGTCCGTCGAGCTCACACACCGTCGGACCGATGCGGGCCGGGAGCAGGTTCGTCACCGATCTCGAACGAGCCGGCCAGCTCCCCGACGTCGCCAGTGTTCGCGTGGACCTCTACGGATCACTCGCGGCCACCGGCGCGGGGCACGGCACAATGCCCGCCGTCCTCCTCGGCCTCGAGGGCTTTCACCCCGAGACAATCGAAACCGACACCATGGACCGCAGGCTCGCCGAGATCAGAGCCTCCCGCCGGATCCAGCTCGGTGGGGTGGTGAACGTCCCACTCGCCGAGGACGAGATAGTTCTGCATCCACTGACGTTCCTCGACCTCCATCCCAACGCCCTAACGCTAACCGCCACCGGCGTCGACGGCCGCGAGCTTGATGCGAAGACCTACTACTCCATCGGCGGCGGATTCGTCGTCACCGAAGGCGAGGAGGAATCCGAGTCACACACAGAAGTCAACGAATTCGCCTTCGGCTCGGGGCGCGAACTGCTCGACCTCACCAACCACTTCGGCATCACGATCAGTGACCTCATGCTCGCGCACGAGTGCGTCCACCGCAGCGAACGCCACGTCCGGGAACAACTGCTACACATCCGCGACGTCATGGTCGCCTGCGAGCGGCGAGGGATCACCCGTGACGGGTATCTCCCCGGCGGCCTCCAGGTCCGCCGCCGCGCGAAAGACTGGTTTGAGCGACTCGACGCCGAGGACCCGAACCGCGACCCCGAGTTCGCCGAAGACTGGGTAAATCTGGTTGCACTGGCCGTCAACGAGGAGAACGCCTCCGGCGGCCGGATCGTCACCGCCCCGACCAACGGTGCCGCCGGGATCATCCCCGCCGTTCTGCACTACGCGGTGCACTACACGCCGGCGGGCAGGGCAGACCCGGACGGGACCACGATCCGATTCCTGCTGGCCGCGGGTGCCATCGGCTCGCTGTACAAGGAACGGGCCTCGATCTCCGGTGCGGAGGTCGGCTGCCAGGGCGAAGTCGGTTCCGCCGCGTCCATGGCGGCCGCGGGACTCGCGGAGATCCTCGGTGGCACACCCGAGCAGGTCGAGAACTCGGCGGAGATCGCCATGGAGCACAGTCTCGGCCTCACCTGTGATCCGATCGGTGGGCTGGTTCAGATCCCGTGTATCGAACGCAACGCCATCTCCGCCGGCAAAGCGATCAATGCAGCCCGGATGGCACTTCGGGGAGACGGAAGCCACCGCGTGAGTCTCGACCAGGTGATCGAGACGATGCGGTCCACCGGATCCGACATGAGTTCGAAGTACAAGGAGACGTCGACCGGTGGGCTGGCCGTCAACGTCTCGGTGAACCTGGTCGAGTGTTGACCACTCTGCACAACGAAGGAGTCGACATGGCTGCCAACGCACCCGCCAGTGTGACCGGCACTGCGCGTATCAAGCGCGGCATGGCCGAGATGCTCAAGAGCGGGGTCATCATGGACGTGGTGACGCCGGAGCAGGCCAAGATCGCCGAGGATGCAGATGCGGTCGCCGGCATGGCGCTCGAGCGCGTCCCGGCCGACATCCGCGCACAGGGCGGCGTCTCCCTGACGTCGGATCCGGACATGATCGACGGCATCATCTGCGCGGTGTCGATCCCGGTGATGGCGAAGGCGCGGATCGGTCACTTCGTGGAGGCGCAGATCCTGCAGTCCCTCGGCGTCGACTACATCGACGAGTCCGAGGTACTCGCCCCGGCCGACTACGCGAACCACATCGGCAAGTGGAAGCTCACCGTGCCGTTCGTGTGCGGTGCGACGAACCTGGGTGAGGCGCTGCGCCGGATCACCGAGGGTGCGGCCATGATCCGGTCGAAGGGCGAAGCAGGCACCGATGACTTGTCCAACGCGACCACCCACATGCGCACCCTGGGGGCGGAGATCCGCCGGCTCAGGTCGATGAGCGAGGACGAGCTGTACGTCGCGGCGAAGGAGCTGCAGGCGCCGTACCAGCTGGTCTTGGAGGTCGCGAAGGAGGGCAAGCTGCCGGTCACGCTGTTCACCGCGGGCGGTATCGCCACCCCGCGGACGCGGCGATGATGATGCAACTCGGCGCCGAAGGCGTGTTCGTCGGGTCCGGCATCTTCAAGTCGGGCAACCCGGCCCAGCGCGCGGCGGCGATCGTCAAGGCCACCACCTTCTACGACGACCCGGACGTGCTCGCGAAGGTCTCCCGCGGGCTGGGCGAGGCGATGGTCGGCCTCAACGTCGACGAGATCCCGCAGCCGCACCGCCTCGCCGAACGCGGCTGGTAAGCGAGACATTGAACGAACCACAGCTGTGCAGCGTGCCGGTGTCACCTGTACGGCGCTCGACATACGCCTTGCACTACCTCGCACACACCTAAGGAACTGCCATGACGACCGACCTGGATTCCAGCGCGAAACTGCGCCCGGACCTTGATTGCGCTCCTCCGCACACCAGGCCCCGACCCTCCGGCACATCACGCGAGGAGGAGACCCCAGACACGCTTTCCGGACCCCTCGCGGACGCCAGGGCGCAGTTGGCCGATGCGATCGAGATCCTCGGCCTCGATGACGGCGTCTACTCGATGCTGGCGCATCCGAGACGCGAAATGACCGTCAGCGTGCCGCTTCGCCGCGACGACGGGGAGATCGAGCTCCTGGTCGGACACCGTGTGCAGCACAATGTCTCTCGCGGACCCGGTAAGGGCGGATTGCGGTACAGCAAGGATGTCACGCTCGACGAGGTGCGTGCCCTGGCCATGTGGATGACGTGGAAGTGTGCGCTGGTCGACGTGCCCTATGGTGGAGCGAAGGGCGGAGTGCGCTTCGATCCCAAGCTCTACTCGCGTGACGAGGTCCAGCGGGTCACGCGCAGGTACACCAGTGAGATCATTCCGATCATCGGCCCCACCCAGGACATTCCGGCTCCCGACATGGGGACCGACGAACAGGTCATGGCGTGGATGATGGATACCTATTCCGCCAGCCTGGGGCATACCGTGCTGGGTGTCACCACGGGTAAACCACTCGAGCTCGGCGGCTCGCTCGGTCGACCGACGGCGACATCGCTGGGGGTTGCGCATGTGGCGTTGGCCGCTCTGAGCTACCTGGGCAGACGACCGAGCGGAACCACAGTCGCAGTCCAGGGCTTCGGAAAGGTCGGACGCGGAGCGGCCCGCTTCCTCCGGGAGGCCGGCGTCAAGGTGGTCGCGGTCTGCGACGAGTACGGTGCCGTCTTCAACGCTGATGGTCTGTGCCTACCCGAGCTCGAGGCGCACTCAGCAGCCACTGGATCTGTGCTCGGGTTCAAGGGCGGCGAGGAGCTGGAGAACAGCGACGCGCTGTTGTATCTCGATGTGGACGTGCTCGTCCCCGCCGCCATCGAGGGGGTTCTGCACGCCGGGAACGCTGATCGCGTGCGTGCCTCGCTCATCGTGGAAGGGGCAAACGGTCCGACTACACCGGCCGCCGACGAGATCTTCCGGGCGGCCGGCACGTTGGTGATCCCCGACATTCTCGCCAACGCAGGAGGTGTCATCGTTTCCTACTTCGAATGGGTGCAGGCAAACCAAGCATATTGGTGGAGCCAGACCGACGTCGAGAACCGTCTCCGTGAACGGATGGAACGCGCATGGAACCGCGTACTCGAATACGCGGCACTCCACGATATTTCACTACGAAGCGCGGCGACGGTGCTCGCAGTGGACACCGTGACAACCGCCCACCTGACCCGAGGTCTGTATCCATGACGGTCGATGTCGATGACTGTGCATGAACGGCAAATCCGATGACGAGAAGGACAGGCGGAAGATGGCGAATGAGGATCGGGTCCGCACCGATGTCGACGAAGCGGGCGTCGCCGTCGTCACCATGACGCGAGCCGAACACCACAACGCATTGGACGATGCCATGATCTCGGCCCTTCTGAAGTGCTCCGAGACACTGCAGGACGATCCACGGGTACGTGCAGTGGTTCTCCGCGGAGAAGGCGAGAGCTTCTGCGCCGGGCTGGACGTGAAGCACTACCTACAGAACCCCGACAGGATCGAAAATCTGCTGGTCCGTGGGTCGGGCGAGAAAGCGAACTCCGCGCAGCGCGTGTCTTACGACTGGCATCTACTGCCGGTACCGGTTATCGCTGCTATCACCGGAAACTGCTTCGGCGGAGGGCTCCAGTTGGCCCTAGGTGCCGACATCCGCGTCGCAGCGCCCGAGTCCAGGCTTTCCATCATGGAGATCCGGTGGGGACTCGTTCCCGACATGGGGATCACTCAGTCGCTGCCCCAGCTGGTGGGCATCGACGTCGCCAAGGATCTGACCTTTACCGGTCGCATTCTGTCCGGGCATGAGGCACGGGAGCTGCGGCTGGTAACGCATACCGCCGACGATCCCACTGCTTATGCCATGGAGCTCGCGCGGAACATTGCCGCCCGACCGCCGAAGGCCGTGCGTGCGGCGAAACAGCTCTACAACGAGTCGTGGCACGCGGACACTGCCACGGGGCTCAGACTTGAGACGTCGCTTCAACGGGATCTCCTGCTCGACTTCGATTCCAGGGTCTGAATTCGGCACCTTGTGCGGGAGGACATGCATCCGTATCGTGATGCCAAACGTTTGGCTTCGTCATACAGAATTGCCGCGGCGGCGCCCGGTCTGCCGATCCGCCACACGGAGCAGCTACTCATGACCGACTCATGCAGAGGGGACTACCGACCCATGGCTCACTACAAGAGCAACGTTCGTGACCTCGAGTTCAACCTTTTCGAGGTCCTCAACCTCGAAAAGGTCCTGGGCGCAGGCGCCTACGAGGACTTCGACCGAGAGACCGTGTCGGACATTCTGCACGAAGTCAGCCGGCTGGCCGAAGGCCCCGTTGCCGAGTCGTTCGAGGACGCCGACCGGGCGCCGACGACCTTCGACGTCGAGGCCAACTCGGTAGTCATCCCGAAGTCTCTGGCCGAGGTGGTGCGCACCGTCAAGGAGTCCGGGTGGGCCGAGTTGGGACTGCCGGCAGACATGGGCGGATCCTCGGCTCCGGCGGTGGTGGTCTGGGCTGTGAACGAGATGCTGTCCTCAGCAAATGCACCCCTGACCTTCTTCAACTTTTCAGCAGTGATCGCACAGGTCATGTTCGAGTTCGGCACCGAGCAGCAACGGCACTGGGCCAAAGCCGGCCTGGAGCGTGGCTGGTCCGGGACCATGGTCCTAACCGAGCCGGATGCCGGCTCGGACGTCGGGGCGGGCCGGACGAAGGCCGTGGCACAACCGGACGGGACCTGGCACATCGAGGGCGTGAAGCGATTCATCACGAACGGCGATGTCGGCGACACCGCCGAGAACGTGTTCCATCTGGTGCTCGCGCGCCCGGAGGGCGCAAGACCGGGCACCAAGGGATTGAGCCTGTTCTATGTGCCCAAGTGGCGCTTCGACCCGGTGACACTGGATCTCGGGGAGCGGAACGGCGTCTTCGTCACCGGTGTCGAGAAGAAGATGGGCATCAAGTCTTCGCCCACGTGTGAGCTGACCTTCGGAGGAACCCACGTTCCCGCTGTCGGGTGGCTCGTCGGTGACGTACACGACGGTATCGCCCAGATGTTCAAGGTCATCGAAAGTGCACGCATGACCGTGGGCACGAAGGCCATCGGAACTCTCTCGACCGGGTATCTGAATGCCCTGGCCTACGCGAGGGAACGCGTACAGGGGGTGGACCTCACCGAAATGCGGAACCCCACCGCCCCGCGTGTGACCATCGACCGCCACCCGGCCATTCGTCACAGCCTTGCCCTGCAAAAGGCGTACGCCGAGGGCCTGCGTGCGGTGTACCTCTACACCGCAGCCCACCAGGATCCCGAGATCGCGGCCACGGTCTCCGGCGCCGACGCGGATGTAGCGCGACGCGTGAACGATCTACTCCTCCCGATCGTCAAGGGTGTCGGCTCGGAACGTGCATGCGAGATGCTCACACGAGGACTCCAGGTGTTCGGGGGTTCCGGCTTTCTCCAAGACTACCCGCTCGAACAGTACCTACGTGACAGCATCATCGACACGCTCTACGAAGGCACGACGCCGATCCAAGCCCAGGACTTCCTGTTCCGAAAGATTTTGCGAGACAAGAAGGTCGCCCTCTCGCACGTGGCCGACGAGATCGAGCGGTTCGTCAACGAAACGCCGGGGGAGCGGCGTCGCGAGCGTGCACTGCTCACGGGCGCGCTCGACGACATCCGCGATATGATCGACGCTTTCGAGCGCTATGTCGACGGCTCCGACGATGCGCGTGAGATCTACAAGGCGGGACTCGGCGCGTGCCGGTTGCTCGACGCGGTCGGTGACCTGCTTGTCGGGTGGCGGTTGCTCGTGCAGGCGGAGGTTGCGTCGACTGCTCTGGCCGGCGATCCGACCGGCGCCGACGCCTCCTTCTACCGTGGGAAGGTTGCAATAGCGTCCTACTTCGCCAGGACCGTACTTCCACGGACCGCGGCGACGAAGCAGTCGGTGCTCGACCTTGACCTGGAGATCATGGATCTCGACGCCGCCGCATTCTGATGACCGCGGGGGCCGCAGCGACACGTATAGTGACGTGTCGTGAGCGGCAGTGACCTGGAAGTGGCGGATGAAAAAGGGGACGCCACCGCTTCCCTGATCGGCTCGGTCGGCAATGCGCTGCAGGTTCTTCTTCTGCTGCAGACGTCGTCGGCGCTGCGGGTGAGTGATGTCGCCACCGACCTGGGCATCGCACGTTCGAGTGCGCACCGGACCCTGACCCTGTTGCAGCAGTTCGATTTCGTCGAGCAGGACCTCTCGACCCGGACCTACCGTCGAGGCCCAGCACTGGTGGAGATCGGATTGGCCGCGGTGAATCAGCTGCCCGTTCGTCGGGCGGCGTATCAGCCGATCCGCAATCTACGGGACGTCACCGGGGAGACGACGGAGCTGTGTGTCCTCGATGGACGGGATGTGGTTGTTGCCGACGTCGCCGAGGGTTTGCTCCCCTTACGTGTGGTCGACGAGCTCGGCGATCGGATGCCGGCTCATCTGACGGCAGCCGGCAAGGCGATTCTCGCGGCGATGCCACCCGCGGACGTATTCGCCCTCTTCCCCGAGGAGGACCTCGAGACGGCGACCGACAGATCCATCGACAGTCGCGCTTTACTAACGTCGCACCTGGATTCGGTACGCGAACTCGGATACGCGACGAATCTGGGCGAGACAGGCGCGGAGTACGTCGGCGTCGCGGCGGCCGTCGTCGACGGCAGCGGATTGGTCCGCGGAGCGGTCACGCTGGCGTTGCCATGGGCCCGGGCCGGTGATGGCTTCGCCACCCATCTCGGGCCCCAGGCCCGCCGCGCCGCAGAGTCCGTGGGCGCCGTCCTATAGCTGGTTCGCCTGCTCTTCCCTCAACCCTGGTCGATCCTGCCGCTTACGACTCTGCTGCAGCGCAAGTGGCAAAGCCACGGTCAGCACAATGGCCACCGTAGACACGAGAAGGGCGCTGCTGTAACCCGAGTGATCGGCAACCGCGCCCATCGTCGTCGAGCCCAACCCAATTCCCGCGTCCATGCTGATGTTCCACGCTGCACTGGCGAATCCGACACGATGGGGAGGAACCGAGTCGAAGATGCGGACCAAAGTCACGTTCTGGACCCATCCGAGTCCGAACCCGAAAGCGACCCCGCCGATCAGTGCTACGGCCAGCGCCGCATTCACTCCCAGGGCAGCGACGCACAGACACACCGTCCCTACGACCGCGGCGAACACCCCAATCTGCACTGTCAATCGGTGATCGGCTGTCCGGTGGGCATAACGTCCCGCAGCGAAGCGACCAGCAACGACAGCCCCCCCGATCGCCGCCAGAATCACGCCGGCATGTGCGGACTGGGGGTAATCGACGAGTGGAATCAGAGCCGACAGTCCGCCATAGGCGGATGCGATGCCGACGACCGCCACGTTCACCAAGACGAACTGCCTTCTGAGTGCGCCCTGTGTGGGTACGTACTCAAATTGCCTACCGCTGCTTCCGTACAGGCGCTGAGGGAGACCGAGCACTGCCATTGCTGCTGTGGTGGCCATTGCCGTAGCGAGCGTTGACACAGCCACAATCCCGACGGATTGATACAGCTGCAATCCAACGAGTAGAAAAACGGTCTGGGACCCGGCATTCGCCATGCCTTGCGCTGCGATCGCGCGGCTGAGTCGGTCTTTGCTCACGAGATAGGGGGGTAGCGCCGAGCAGGCCACCGTCACCAGCCCGAATCCGACTCCCCGGACTACGCTGATCATCATCAAGGCGGTGATGTTGTCCGACCACGGCACCAGAGCGAGACAGGGCAGTCCGAGCAGCAGGCATCCCGATGCGACAACAGGACGAAAGTCGTAGCGGCGCAGCAACGCCGGGGTAGCGAGTTGGGCGACGATGGTAGCGGCCATGAATACCCCAGTTGTCGCTCCCGCCGTGAAGCGTGAGCCTCCGACAGTACTGACAAGCAGGGGTGTTACGGGAAAGACCAGTGCCCACGACCCGAATATGTTGGAAACAATGAAGATTACGACCGAGAGCGTCGACATGCGCAATTGACGACTCACAATTATTCCTCCTGGTCGGCGCGTAAGCACGAAGGCAACGCACGAATCTCACTAGTAGTGGACGAGTCAGCACGCACATCGACCGACCTTGGCTGCCCAAGACCTGTAGAGGTGCGAGACGACTCGCGTCACGCCATGGTGGCGAGGCAGGTTATGGCAGTCCCTCGCCGATACGGCGTGCCGCCTCCACTACGGATGCTCCGAAGTCGGCGCCGAGATCGTCGTTCAACCGGCTCGTTGGCAGTGCGAGCGAGACCGCACCGACGACGCCGTCGATCCGGTGTATGACCGCGGCGGCGATGCCAACCGAACCCTCTCCCGACTCCTCTCGGTTGAGGGCGTAGCCGTCGTGCCGAATCCGCTCCAGTTCGTCCTCGAGCGCGCGACGGGTGTGAACGGACCGCGGCGCGGACGCGGGCAGCGATTCACCCGGATACAATCGTCGAAAATCATTGGGATTCAATGTCGCAAGGATGGCCTTGCCGGCTGCTGTGCTGTGCGCGGGAGCCCGGTCGCCGAGTCGCTCCACCACCCGCAGTCTGTGGCTGCCCGGCACAAAATCGAGGACGACGACATCACGCCCCTCCAACACGAGCAGTCCGGTGGATTCCGACGTCTTCCTGCAGAGATGTTCGAGGTGGGGCCGCGCGACGGATCGCAGATCGAGGTCCGCAAGGGCATGCAGTCCCGTATCGAGCAGTACCGGACCCGCTTCGTATGCCTTACCTCTGACCTGTTGTGTCGCGAAACCGAACCGCTCGAGAGTCGTCAGCAATCGGTGCGCCGTGGATCGAGCCACTCCGAGCTCACGAGCGACATCGGAGACTCGTACCGCTGTGGATTCACGGAACATGAGCAGAATCCTCAGGGCATTGCCGACCGAACCGGAAGTTGCGGCGGCGCCGGCTTCGGCCGAAGTGTCGTCAGGCTCCGCGTGGCGCATCCACCCACTCCTTTCGCTCACTGTAGAACGAATGTGATTCCGCCCCTCGGAACTGTATGCACTCTACATTGATGGTCAATCGCGCCAAGAGGCCCCGAACTCGACGAGATCACCCCTTCCGAGTTTGAAGCCATTCTGCTAGATTGACAGACATTCCATACTGCGGAACATTTACCAATCCTCTCAGACTGCTCGCGGCAACACAATCAGCTCCCGAAGGGGGTGTCGCGGCAGGAGCCCAGGAGATGACATGTCAGAAAAGCCCGAATCCACGATCGGCGAGCTCGGCAAGCAGGGCCTGGCCCGCTTCGTGGGCGTGGAAACCTTCATGCGTGCCCCGTACAAGCCCGACCTCGACGGCGTGGACATCGCACTGGCCGGGGTCCCGTTCGACTTCCAGGGTGGGCGAGGCTCGGCCAAGACGGGACCGTCCCAGGTCCGACAGATGTCCGGTCTCATCCGCCGGGTGAGCTACGACGGCGTCGCGCCGTTCGACCTCTGCAACATCGCTGACATTGGCGACGCTGTCCTCAATCCCATGGACCCACGGGTGAGCCAGGAGCTTGCCACCGAGTTCGTGAGCAAGGTCGCGGACCGCGGGGGAGCCGTAGTCGCCGTCGGCGGTGACCATGGAACCACCTACCCCGTCCTCAAGGGACTCGTCCGCAACGGGCCTGTCGGTCTGATCCACTTCGATGCCCACCCCGACACCTACGACGATCCGTACGGTGGCTTCATTCACCACGGCAACGCAATCCGGGCTGCCATCGAGGACGGCCTGGTCGACCCGAAACGCACCATCAGCCTCGGCATTCGCGGAACCCGATTCATGACCACCGACCGCGACTACCACGATCGGCACGGCATGCGCTTGCTCACCATCAACGACGTCGTCGAACTCGGTGCTGATGAAACGATCGCCGAGATCCGCCGTGTCGTCGGAGACGGCCCGACCTACATTACGTTCGACATCGACGCACTCGACCCCTCCTATGCCATCGGCACAGGAGCACCCGAACCTGACGGGATGTCCATGCGAGAGGCGCTGGCGATTCTGCGGGGACTGAAGGGGCTCGACATCGTAGGCGGGGATGTCATGGAAGTTGCCCCTCCTCTCGACCCCAGCGGTCACACCGCGCTGAACGCCGCGAACATCATGTTCGAGATTACCTGCGCAATCGCCCTTGCTCGTACTGCCAAGCGCGGCAACGCCGCCGCCAAGGGTGCGTGAGGGCCTGATGCTGCAGTACCACGAGTACAAAAGCCTGAGCTTCGAGCGTCGCCCGAACGGGGTGCTCTTGATTCATATCGAGCGTATCGCCGCCGACGCGCGCACCCACGACGAGTTCGCGGAGGTGTGGCGCACGATCGCTCGAGACGACGAGACGCGGGTCGCGGTCATCACGGGTCGCGGAAAGGTCTTCTCGGCCGGCGGCGACCTCAAGGAGCACGGCAGCCCGAAGGAGAGCCTGCGGTCCGACCGGGTTCTGCGCTCTGGCAAGGTCGCGCTCGACATCGTCTACAACATGCTCGACCTGGACAAGCCCATCATCTCTGCCATCAATGGTGTCGCGGTGGGGGCGGGACTTGCAGTGGCCTTGACCGCCGACATCAGCATCATTGGCGAGGAGGTGCGGATAACCGACGGCCACAGCCGTATCGGTGTCGCTTCCGGCGATCACGCTGTGATGCTGTGGCCGTGGATGTGCGGCATGGCCAAGGCGAAGTACTACCTGCTGACCGCGGACTTCCTGACCGGCGCTGAGGCGGAGCGTATCGGTCTCGTCAGCAAGGCGGCGCCGGCGGAGTCGGTGTTGGAGGAGGCCCTCGCTGTCGCCGATCGACTCGGTCGTGGACCTCAGCGGGCGCTACGCTCCACGAAGCGGTCGCTCAACCACGTGCTGCGCAGTGCTGCCCCTGCTTTCGAGCTGTCGGTGGCTCTCGAAACCATCGACTTCTACCAGGAAGACGCGCTGGAGGGCCTGACTGCGTTCCAGGAGAAGCGGGAACCTCGGTTCCCGTCGGCGTCCGGTGGGCCGCTCACCTGACAAACGGCAGTGACCCTCGGTTGGACAACGACGTCCTGAGCCGGCGGCACCCGGATGGCGACGGATCCCGCTCACCACGGGATTCGTCGCCATCAGCGTTTCTCGGTCGACGGCGTGCCGTCATCCGTTCGGCGAACAGAGGGCAAGACAAAGTAGGGCGACCGATCAGTCGGTAAAGCTTCACATGTCCCATGACATGCCTTGTGCCGATGGGCACCTGAACGTAGAGTGATAGCCAAACGTTTGGCACGGGTCCGCCAGCACCGCCTTTGACCGCTGATGCCGACTTCGAACCGTCGGACAGAAGGTGCCAGGCTGCCGGTCTTTATTTCATCTCAAAACCACGGCGACAGTAGGAAGGTCAGGCGCAGTGTCCACACGTGACGGCCTCGGAAACCATCAAGAGCAGTTCTATTCGAAGTCCGCGATCCCGCGACCCCACATCGTCCGGTCCGAGGGCATTCGCTACCACGACAGCGACGGCACGATGTACATCGACGCGAACGCCGGTGCTGCGGTGGCCAACATCGGACCCGGCAACGAACGCGTCCTTCAGGCCATGGTCGAGCAGGGGCGCCGCATGTCGTTCTCCTACGTGCGCTTCTCCCGGCACGACCCCAACATCGAGCTCACGGCACGGATCGCCGAGCTCGCAGGGCCGGGCTTCGAACGCATCCACCTCGCGAACGACGGTTCCGAGGCCAACGAAATGGCCATCAAGCTTCTGCGAGTCGCGGCCTACCAGGCCGGTAAGCCGGCAAAACGGAAGGTCATTTCGCTGACGCCGTCGTACCACGGCGGAACCCTCGGCACGATGGGGTGGACCGGGGACAGCGAGTACACCGCCTATTACGGCGACATGATGGTTCCATCGACGAAGATTCCTGCGCCGTTGACGTATCGACGCCCTGCGGGCCTCACCGAAGACGAGGCGGGGTCACTGGCCGCCGAGCATCTCGCGCGCGCAATCCTCGAACTCGGCCCGGAGAACGTACTGGCGTTCATCATGGAACCCATCGGCGGAACAGCGACCGGCGCGAACGTCGCCCCTGCTTCGTACCTGCGTGCCGTCCGAGAGATCTGCACCCGCCACGACGTCTTCCTCGTCTTCGACGAGGTCATGTCTGCGACCCGAACCGGAAAGTTCCTGGCCGCACAGCACACACCCGACGCACGCCCCGATGCGATCGTGATCGCCAAGGGCCTTGGCGCCGGCTACGTGCCGCTCGCCGCCACCGCGGTCTCGGCGGAGCTGCTCGAGCGACTCAACGCGAACGGCGGTTTCGACCTGTCGCACACCTACAACGCGAATCCGATCTCATGTGCAGCAGGTTGTGCGGTGCTCGACGAAATGACCGAGCGCGGCCTTATCGAGAACGGCGCGGTCATGGGCCAGGAACTGGCCAAACAGCTCAACGGACTGGCCGAGAAGTGGCCGCTGATCGGTGACGTTCGAGGCCGCGGACTGATGGTCGGCGTCGAGATCGTCGCCGACCGCGTGACCAAGGCGTCTCTTCCCGGTGCTGCCAACGCAACGGTAGAGATCCGCCGTACCGCGATGGAGAACGGACTGCTCATCGGCGGTCGACGACTCAACGGCGGAGCATTCGGCGAGTTCCTCATGCTCACCCCCGCACTGATCATCAACGAGGCCGAGGTCACCGAGATCGTCGAGCGGTTGGACCTCACCCTTGCCACCGTGACCAAGCGGCTGCAGGCCGCCGGATATCTCTCGGCCTGAGAAACGGAGACCACATGTCTGTGCTCGACCCCCTCACCATTGCCGATCCGGAGCACCTCACTGCCGCTCTGGCCCACCTCTCGACGATCGTCGACTCCACCGTTCCTGGTTGGACTCGGCAAGCGCTGACCGAGGCCGACGTCGTGGGTCGGAACTGGGTGAAGGCTCGTATGGCGGAGGCCGGGCTCGAGGCCCACATCGACGGCGCAGGCAATGTCATCGGTGTGCTCCGCGGGACCGCACCGGGCAGCAGTGCGATCATGACCGGATCCCACACCGACACGGTCGAAGGGGGCGGACGTTACGACGGCAATGTCGGCGTCGCCTCGGCAATCGAGGTGGTGCGAACGCTGCGCGCCAGCGGGGTCAGGCTCCGACACGACCTCATCGTCGTCGACTTCTTCAGCGAGGAACCCAACCGGTTCGGCATCAGCTGCATCGGGTCGCGGGCAATGACAGGATTCATCACTGCCCAGGATCTGGACCGGGTCGACTCGGACGGTGTGCGGTTCGCAGACGAGCTGGCACGCGTCGACATCGACCCCAGTGCGCTACTGTCCGCTCAACTGGACACCAGCCGCATCAAGGCGTTCGTCGAACTCCACATCGAACAGGGCCCCTACCTCGAGGAACAGGGCAGCGACATCGGGCTCGTCACCTCCATCACCGGCATCAAGCGCTTCCGCGTAGCGTTCAAGGGTCGGCCGGACCACGCTGGAACGACGCCCATGAACCGCCGACACGACGCAGGGTGCGCCGCGGCCGGCTCCGTCCTCGCTATCGAACAGATCGCCTCGGCGAACGTCGACGGTCGAGGGACTACCGGGCTGGTGACCTTCACACCCGACGCGGTCAACATCGTCACCGAGTCCGCCGAACTCTGGGGGGAATTCCGCAGCCCCGATCTGCGATGGCTGGAGGACGCGGGTACCGAGTTTCACTCGGCAGTGCAGCGAGAGGGGACCAGTCGTTCGGTGGAGGTCCAGCTGGACTGGCTTCCGTCGGAGCGTCCGGCGGGCATGGACGACCGGTTCATCGACGTCACCGCGCGGGAGGCCGATCGTCTGGGTCTGAGCCAGTCCCGCCTCTACAGCGGCGCAGAACACGATGCGGCGATCATCGCGAAGAAGATCCCGACGGCCATGATCTTCGTGCCGTCCAAGGACGGCCGCAGCCACTGTCCGGACGAGTTCACGGCCGAGAAGGACATCCACTCGGGCGCAAACGTACTCCTCAACACGATCATCACCCTCGATCGCGAACTCGACTTCGACTGACCGCCGCACCGTCCTCGCGACCGGTTCGGACTTCGCACTCTGGAGAACAACATGGATCTGGCACATCTGCTCTACCGCAGCGCATTGCGATATCCCGATAACCCGCTGTGGATCTCGCTCGACCGTCCGCCCGTCACCTACGCGGAAGGCGCCGCCCGCGTCAGTTCCCTTGCCAACGCAATCCTTGCGCGTACCTCACAGCGGGCGCGCGTCGCGATTCTGTCCACGAACCGCCACGAGGGGCTCGAGGGCTTCCTGGCCACCATCACGGCCG
This sequence comes from Rhodococcus sp. 14C212, assembly GCF_011058195.1. Classification (NCBI taxonomy): domain Bacteria; kingdom Bacillati; phylum Actinomycetota; class Actinomycetes; order Mycobacteriales; family Nocardiaceae; genus Rhodococcus; species Rhodococcus sp. 14C212. Next base: position 52,815 of record NZ_JAALEH010000014.1, read on the forward strand.
GTTGCGCCGCGGTGACCCTCAACCCGCGTGGGCACCAGGAGGACTACCGCCACGCCCTCTCCGACTCCGGGGCCACGATCGTCCTATGCGATGCAGCGCTCGCCGATCGATTGACTCCCCTTCGCGAGGACCTCACGCACATCGAGCACTGGGTCAGCTTCGGCGGGGACATCCCCGACTTCGACAGCTTCGACGACTGGCTGCAATCGCCGCGCGAACGTCCGGACATCGCCATCGAACCCGACGATCCCGCGTGGCTCTTCTACACGTCGGGGACCACCGGCAAGCCCAAGGGGGCTGTGGAGACCCACCGGAACCTGCTCGCGATGACACGACATTTCATGCTCGAACTCGGTTCGGATCTCGGCTCGGACGACGTAATGTTGCACCTCGCCCCGATCTCTCACGGATCGTGCAGCGTCGCAATGCCACACCTGGCAGTGGGCGCAGCCAACGCGTTCCCGACCTCACTCAGTTTCGATCCGTCTGCGGTGCTCGAGACGATTGATCGCCTGAACGTCACGGCGACAATGCTGGCCCCCACAATGATCCGAATGCTTCTCGACGCCCCCGATGTCGAAAAGCACGACCTCGCGAGCCTGAAAACGGTGGTGTACGGGGCTGCGCCCATGCCGGTCGCCGACCTCAAGCGCGCGCTCGAGGTCTTCGGCCCCGTCTTTGTGCAGTTCTACGGACAGGCAGAGGCCGCCGCGACCATCACCTGCTTGCCGAAGGCCGAACACCGTCTCGACGACGAGGACTGCATCCGGCGGCTCGGGTCCGCCGGGCGTGAGACCTTCTCGACACGCGTTCGGATCGTCGACCCACAGGGACAGGAAGCTCCCGTCGGCACCGTCGGCGAGATTACCGTTCGCGGTGAACTGGTTATGGCGGGCTACTGGGAACGCCCGGACGCGACAGCCGACACGATCAAAGACGGCTGGTTGCATACGGGCGACGCCGGCTACCTCGACGACGCCGGATACCTCTTCATCACAGACCGCATCAAAGACATGATCATCAGCGGAGGATCCAACATCTATGCCCGCGAGGTCGAAGAGATCCTCGGCCAGCACCCCGACATTGCGCAGTCCGCGGTCATCGGCATTCCCGATGAAAAATGGGGTGAAGTCGTCGCCGCGGTGGTCGTTCCGCACAAGGGCACCGATCTGACGCCCGAATCCGTCATCGATTTCGCACGAAAGTCGATGGCCTCGTACAAGAAGCCCCACCACGTCTGGATCGTGGACGAGCTGCCGACCAATGCCTACGGCAAGGTACTCAAGCGCGAACTGCGCAAGCAGTACCAGACCGCGGTCGGGTAGAGCGATGACCGACTATCCGTCCGGCGCCCGCTTCAGTGACCGGCCCTCCGGCGTTCCGAACCCTGCGCAGCTGGGTGATCCCATGCAGCTGGCCCACGGGCCGAGCTGGCCCAATCGGCTCGCTCTGGCGCCACTGACCAATCAACAGAGCAATGCAGACGGCAGCCTGCACGACGACGAACTGAACTGGCTGACGATGCGAGCCGAGGGCGGCTACGGACTGGTGATGACGTGTGCAGCGCACGTGTCCCAGGCTGGCCAGGCATTTCCGGGACAACTGGCCATATGGGACGATCGTTTTCTGCCCGGCCTGACACGACTGGCCTCCGCACTGGCCGACCGGGGTGCGCCCTCGGCGGTCCAACTCCATCACGGTGGCGCGCGGGCACGCCGCGAACTGTCAGGGCTTGAACCGCGCGCTCCCTGGGATGATCCATCCAGAGGTGTTCGCGCACTGTCCACTGATGAAATCGGTGCCATAGTCAGCGACTTCGCTTCTGCTGCACAACGTGTCGAGCGCGCGGGATTCGCCGGCGTCGAAATTCACGGAGCACACGGTTACCTCCTGTGCCAATTCCTGGACTCGCGGCACAACACCAGGACCGACGGCTACGGTGGCACGTTGGAGAACCGTTCCCGGATGCTCTTCGAGGTTCTGGAGGCGGTGCGAGCGGCGACCGGACCCTCGTTTCAGGTCGGCCTGCGTCTGAGCCCCGAGCGTTTCGGCGTTCTTCTCGCCGAGAGCTGTCACGTGGCCGAGCGCGCAATGACATCGGGCCTCGTCGACTATCTCGACATGTCACTGTGGGATGTCGCAAAGCGACCACACCGCGACGTGGCTGCCGACGTCACGCTGTTGGACGTCTTTGCCTCGCTGCCGCGGGGGACCGCGCGACTCGGCGTGGCGGGCAAGATCCCCTCCGGGGCGGTGGCCCGGTGGTGTCTCGATCGGGGAGCCGACTTCGTTCTCGTCGGAACGGCGGCGATCCTTCATCATGACTTCGCTCGCCGAGTGTTGAGCGATCCGTCGTTCAGCAGCGTCGGCCAGCCGGTGCCTCGTGAGCATCTTGAGATGCAGGGGCTGGGTCCTACCTTCATCGACTATCTCGCGAACAGTTGGGACGACTTCGTCGCGTGATGATCACACCCCTAGCCGGGGTGCCGGTTCTACCAGGGCGCCGCGCACCCCGGCAGAGGACGCGCGGACGATCAGGGCGGGCTCCAAAGTCGTGCTTGCCTCATCTCGTCCCTCGATCAACGACACCAGCTTCCGCGCGGCCGTCCGCCCCATCGCTCCCAGGTCAGTGCGGACACTGCTGAGTGGTGTTTCGAGGTATGCAGCCTGCGGAATGTCGTTGTACCCGACGAGCGCGACATCCTTCCCGACCCGCAAGCCACGGTCGGCGAGCGCCCGACCTGCTCCGATCGCAGCGTGGTCGTTCGCGCAGAACAGGGCAGTGGGAGGTTCCCGGTGCTGCTCAAGCAGCTCCGTCACATACCGATGCCCGTCCTCGACACCGAATCCGCCGACGCCCGAAACGGACACGACGGTGATCTGTGGGTGTTCCGCTATCACCTCGGTGAATCCCGCCACCCGATCGAGCGAGGTACTCGCTGACGCCGGCCCGGGAACCACCGCGACTCGCTTGTGCCCCATTGCCACGAAATGCACTGCCACGAGCGAGCCGCCACGCCGATCATCGGCAGACACCGACACGGCGGTATCCGACCGGCGCATGGCGCACACGAACGGCACCGACTCCGATTCGAGCTGGGATGGAATGGCGCGCCCCACCTCGGTATCGCACAGAATGAACCCGTCCACTTTGCGGCTGAGGAGATGGTCGATTGCGGCGGAGCGCACCTCGGGGTCACCGTGGGTCGCGATGACGGCAGAGAGATAGCCCAACTCCCGCGAGGCTTCCTCGATGGCGGTCGCGAGAATGGCCATGACGATGTCGCTGAGGACGGGTACAACCACGCCGAGCATGCGGGACCGTCCACCGCGCAGGCTGGAGGCAACGGGGTCGGGAACGTATCCCGCTTCGCGAGCCAGCCTCTGGATGCGCTCGATCGTCGACGCGGCCACGCGCCGACTGTCGCCCCGCAACGCGCGTGACACAGTGGACACGTCGACGCCGGCGAGTGCTGCCAGCTGCTTCATGTTCATCGCGGTCAATCCCATCCTCCTTCCGAGTTCGTGCGGCGGTCGTGTTGGAAGAGACCAGGAACTGGGGTCTCGGTCGAGAGTTCAGCTCTAGCCCCTCAATGTACGCCAAACGATTGTCCATTGTGCGGCGGACTCTCCCGGGCGAGGCGGCCAGCCGTCCTGGCGAGCTGATGGTCATTCGGGAAGTCGGGCGCAGCGCGCCTTCCGATCTCGGGCCGGCCCTTGCGTCCACTCGGGGGCCTGGATTATCGTCACACCAAACGTTTGGCACGGCGTGGGTCACACCGAGCGGCGACAGCGAGAAGGGATGGGTGTCCACGTGCAGGCCTCGCAGTCGCTCGCGGCGGGGGCCGCACCAAGTACCGGATCGTCCGGTACCCGTGGTAGCCAGCCGCAAATAGTGGGTGACCGAACATCGGCACCCCGGCCAGACCAGACGTACAGTCACGCCAGGCTCCGCGTACCCATCAGAGATGACGACGCGAATCCCACTGAGACACGTTTCACCGCGAGCATTCGGTAGACGCGAGAGCCAACCCAGAACAGGAGCGTTTCATGTCCGAGATTGCGGGCACCGCGTACCCATCCACAACGCCGTCTCCGCCCAGCGACGGCGCCTCCCTCGAGAGCGGGAAACTGAGCCTGTTCCAGATCCGGCTTGCTGCATGTGCCGGGGGTTCGGGGTTCATCGATGGCTACATTCTGTCCATCTTCGGTGTTGCGCTGATCCAGATCGGCCCAGAGTTCTCCCTGTCGTCTGCAGCAAAGGGCGCCGTCGCCGCGACGATCCTCATCGGGGTCTTCTTCGGTGGAGTGGTCGGCGGCCACCTATCGGACAAGTTCGGCCGTCAGCAGATCTACAAGTGGGATCTCTTCGCCATCGCCGTCCTATCCATTGCGTCGTTCTGGATCGATGGGACGATCGCCCTGCTTATCATGCGGCTGCTCATCGGGTTCGCCGTCGGAGTCGACTACCCAATCGGTTCGGCCCTGCTTACCGAGTTCAGCCCGAAGCGGTTCCGCGGACCACTTTTGGGAGTGCTGATCTCGCTGTTCTTCCTCGGCGGGGCCGTCGCCTACGCCGTCGGACAGGTGCTGCTGTCCACACTCGGGGACGACGCCTGGCGATGGATGCTCGCCAGCGCTGCCGTTCCAGCCCTGTTTCTCGGCGTGCTACGCATCGGGACCCCCGAATCCCCCTACTGGCTCACACGAAACGGCCGCGTCGACGAGGCCAACGCGGTGATGGAGCGGGTGTTCGGTCCCGGGGTAACGGTCGACGAGGTTCCCGCTGAAGGGGAGCGGACCGTTGGGCTCCGCGGAATCATCCGCTCAGGCTACGTCGGGCGCCTCGCCTTCGTGATCGCCAGCTGGACCAGCGCCATCATCCCCGTGTACGCGATCTTCTCCTTCGGCCCCCAGCTCATCGGCGCAATGCATCTCGAGGGCAACGCTGCGACGTACGGCTCCGCCGTCATCGAGCTGTTCTTCGCGGTCGGTTGCCTGCTCGCGCTCGGGATCGTCAACAAAGTCGGCCGCAGGCGCCTGACTATCCAGAGCTTCGCCCTCAAGTCCGTTCCGTTGCTGCTGCTGGCCATGTTCTCCGATGCGCCGGCCATCTGGATCGCCGTGTTCTTCATCGCGTTCGCCCTCTTCAGCGGTGGCCTGGAGGTGATGAACTTCGTGTACCCCAACGAGCTGTTCCCCACCGATCTTCGCAGTTCCGCCATGGGACTGGTGACGGCATTCACGCGATTCGGCGCAGCCGCAGGGACCTTCCTCGTACCGGTGGCACTCGAGCAGTACGGCATCTCGGCCACCATGTACGCTGCCTGCGCCATCACGCTGGTCGGCCTGCTCGTATCCATCGTGTGGGCCCCCGAGACCAAGGGAATGAAGCTCAGCGAGTCGTCCAGTCTCCGCCGCTGAAAGACAGAGCCCCGATCCGCGCTTCTCTTGTCCAACCCAATCCGTGCAGTCTGACCTGTCAGGATCACTGCCGGTAACAGGAGTTCTCATGCCCGAGGCAGTCATCGTCTCCGCCGTACGTTCGCCCATCGGCCGCGCAGGCAAGGGGTCGCTCAAGGACGTCCGCCCCGACGACCTGGCTGCCCAGATGGTCGCCGCGGCCCTCGCCAAGGTGCCCGAGCTCGGCCCGGCCGAGGTCGACGACCTGCTCCTCGGCTGCGGCCAGCCCGGCGGCAAGGCTGGCTTCAACATCGCCAAGGTCGTCGCCACCACCCTCGGCTACGACTTCATGCCGGGCGTGACCGTCAACCGCTACTGCTCGTCGTCGCTGCAGACCACCCGGATGGCGATGCACGCCATCCGTGCCGGCGAGGGTGACGTCTACATCTCCGCCGGCGTCGAGTCGGTGTCGAGCTTCCCGTCCGGCAATGCCGACGGCTGGCCGAACACCCACAACGAGCTCTACGCGGACGCCGAGGCCCGCACCGCAACCCTCGCGCAGGGCGGTGTGCCGTGGTCCGATCCGCGCGAGCAGGGCCAACTGCCCGACATCTACATCGCGATGGGCCAGACCGCCGAGAACGTCGCCTCGATGACCGGCATCTCCCGCGAGGACCAGGACCGCTGGGGTGTGCGCTCGCAGAACCGCGCAGAGGACGCCATCAAGCGCGGCTTCTTCGAGAAGGAGATCACCCCCGTCGCCCTCGCCGACGGCACCGTGGTGTCCACCGACGACGGCCCGCGGCCCGGCACCACCTACGAGGCGGTCAGCCAGCTCAAGCCGGTGTTCCGCCCCGACGGCACCGTCACCGCCGGCAACGCCTGTCCGCTCAACGACGGCGCGGCGGCCCTGGTGATCATGTCCGACACCAAGGCCAAGGCCCTCGGGCTGACCCCACTCGCCCGCGTCGTGTCCACCGCCGCGACCGGTCTGTCCCCCGAGATCATGGGCCTCGGCCCGATCGAGGCGGTCAAGAAGGCCCTCGGCTACGCGAAGATGTCGACCTCCGAGATCGATCTGTTCGAGATCAACGAGGCGTTCGCGGTGCAAGTGCTCGGCTCGGCCCGCGCCCTGGACCTCGACGAGGACAAGATCAACATCTCCGGTGGCGCCATCGCGATCGGCCACCCCTTCGGCATGACCGGTGCTCGCATCACCAACACGCTCCTGAACAACCTGCGCGAGCAGGACAAGACCTTCGGCGTCGAGACCATGTGCGTCGGCGGCGGCCAGGGCATGGCGATGGTGCTCGAGCGCCTCAGCTGAACATAGGCGACCGCAGAACAATAGGATTCGCTGTGAAGATTGAATACGACACGGGCTTCCACGAGGTAGCCGACGGTGTCTGGATGGCTTGTTACGGGTGGCACGACGTCAACGTCACACTGGTGGAGGGCGGCGACGGTGTTCTCCTCGTCGACACGCATTCCTCGGCCGAGGCGGCACACGCGGTGCTGGCGCACATTCGACGACTCGGCCTCGGTGACGTCGTCGCAATCGTGAACACCCACGAGCACTTCGACCACGTTTTTGGAAATGCAAGCGCGAAAGCCGTGTGCGGCGACAACATCCCGATCTACGCAACTCGTCGTGCGGCCGAGCGCACTGCCGTGTCCGCGGAGTTGTTCAAGGACCGATATCGGCAGGAGCATGCGGCGGACCCGACCAAGGATCCGCGGACGCCCGAGATCCTCGGAACGCCCGTTCTTCCCGCCGATCACCCCTTCGACGATCGGATGACCGTCGACATCGGTGGTCGTCGGGTGGAGCTTGTTCATCCAGGGCGCGGCCACACGGCCGGGGACCTCGTGGTGTGGGTGCCTGATGCCAACGTCATGCAGTTCGGTGATTTGCTGGAAGCGTCAGGCCCACCGGTCTACATCGATGACTGCTATCCGCTGGAGTGGGCAAGCGCCCTCGATACTGCACTCGCACTGTTGGATTCGCGGTCGGTTGTGCTTGCGGGACACGGGCAACCCGCCGATCTGACCTGGGCGCGAGGTCAGCAACTGGAAATCGCGAGCGCTGCTGACTCGATCCGCCGGCTGGTCGACGAGGGTGTGCCGATGGCGCGCGCCCGCGAAGCAGCATCGTGGCCGTGGCCGTTGGACTGGAGATTCTCGGGAGCGCTGCAGGCAGGCTACGCCCAGCTCGGTGTGCGGGAGTCGTCAGCCGGCAGGATCTGAGTCTGGCGCGAGCCTTGCGCACCCCGTATCGATCGCATACGTTAGGCAAGAATACCAAACGATTGGCGCTAGCAATTGATCTGCTTCCGTTCGCGCTGGTCAGCGCCCTCGTCAATCGCCTGCAACGAAACTTCCGACGACAGAGTGGTGATCAAACCCCATGGTGCGTACCGGCACGGCCTACCCGTTCATTGACGGCAAGACTTACGTCCCGACCTCAGTGGAGGTCGACCGCATCGTCGATCCCTCGACAACCGAGGAGATCGCAGTCGTCCCGCGCTGCTCGCCCTCGGATGTGGATCATGCCGTGCGAAGCGCCGATCGCGCGTTCGGGACATGGCGACGTGTGCCGCCGAGTCAGCGTTCTACCGCGCTGCTGAGGATCGCCCACACGGTGGAGACCAGGGCCGAGGAGTTCGCGCAGCTCGAGTCCCGTAATGCAGGTAAGCCGATCACCGCAGCACGCGGAGAGATCGAGACCGTCGTTGATCATCTCCGCTTCTTCGCGGGGGCGGCGCGGACCCTCAGTGGTGCGACCGCGGGGGAGTACCTCGCTGGCACGACGTCCTACCTACGTCGTGATCCGCTGGGCGTCGTCGGCCAGGTCACGCCGTGGAACTACCCGCTCATGATGGCGGTGTGGAAGTGCGGCCCCGCGCTGGCCGCGGGTAACACTGTCGTACTCAAGCCGGCGGAGTCCACCCCCCTGACCACCCTGCTTCTGGCCGAGGTGGCCGCGGAGTTCCTCCCAGCCGGAGTTCTGAACGTCGTCACCGGTGCAGCCGACTGCGGTGAGGCGATCGTCGAGCACCCGCTGGTGAAGATGGTGTCGATCACGGGGTCGACGACGGCAGGTCGTCGTGTTGCCGAGCTCAGCGCGCGGGGCCTCAAGCACTCTCATCTGGAGCTTGGCGGAAAAGCACCTGTCGTCGTGTTCGATGACGTCGATCCCGCGGCGGCCGCCCAGTTCATCGGTCTCGCCTCCTTCTGGAATGCGGGGCAAGACTGCACCGCGGCTGCTCGAATGATCGTTCACGAGTCGATTTTCGATAGCTTCCTCCACGAACTCCGTGCCGCCGCGTCAAGCATGACGATGGGTCTCACCAGTGACACCGCAACCCGGTTGGGCCCCGTCAACAATGTTCGACAGCACGAACGAGTGCTCGGCTTTCTCGACCGTTGCCCGGACCACGTCGACGTGCTGCAGGGTGACGCCGCGAGGGCGCTGCCCGGTTACTACGTGGATCCGACCATCTTGGTCGGAGTCCAACAGGACGACGAGGTCGTGCAGAACGAGATCTTCGGACCAGTCGTCACGGCGCAGTCCTTCAAGACCGCGGAGGAGGCGTTGCAGCTCGCGAACGGCACCCCATATGCCCTGGCCTCATCGGTGTGGACCCGCAACATCGACCGAGCGCTCCGCTTCACTCGCGAGCTGGAATTCGGCTGTGTCTGGGTCAATCATCACCTCAGCGTGACTCCCGAGTTCCCGCACGGTGGAGGGAAAGCCTCCGGCGGCGGCAAAGACCTGTCGACGTCGATCGTCCACGAGTACACGGAGGCGCGGCACGTGATGTTCGGGTCGCTGCCCGAGTAAGACGCGGTCCCGACCACCGAACCCTCTCAAGGAGATCTGTACCGATGTTCCTCACCACGGCCATTTCCCGCGAAGTGCTCGAGCGCGGCGTCCTCCTGGGTGGCGAGGAGATCTCCACCTCGAGTCGCTCGCACGTCACAAACCCCTACGACGGCGAAGTGGTCGGGAGTGTCGGCCAAGCGACCGCCGAGCAGGCCACCGCAGCGGTCGGCTTAGCCCACGCGGCGCTCGACGCTCCGATACCCGCACACGAGCGGGCGACAGTTCTCGACCGGGTGGCCGATGAGTTGCTGCGCCGGCGTGAGGAGCTGGCACTGCTGATCTCGTCCGAAGTGGGTAAGCCGATCGCCCTGGCACGATCCGAAGTTGACCGGGCAGCAAGCACGTACCGGGTATCGGCCGCTGTTGCGCGCACACGCACTGGAAATGTGGTCGCAATGGACGCCACGGCCGCGGGGGCGAACAAGTTGGCCTACACCGTGAACCGCCCGATCGGGGTCGTCACCGCAATTACGCCGTTCAACTTCCCACTCAATCTGGTCGCGCACAAGCTGGCTCCGGCGTTGGCTGCAGGATGCCCGGTCGTATTGAAGCCTGCGCCGCAGTCCCCGCTCACCGCGTTCGTGCTCGCCGACATCTGTTCGGCCGCGGGACTCCCGGCCGGGTACCTGTCGGTGGTTCCAGGGGAGCCGGCCGAGATCAGCGCCGCGATCGTGCAGGATCCGCGAGTCGCGGCGATCAGCTTCACCGGGTCGACCGAGGTCGGCTGGCACATCGCGGCAAGCGCCCCCCGCAAGAAGGTCCTCCTCGAGTTGGGAAACGCGAGTCCGGCCATCATCGAGCCCGACGCCGACCTCGAACGAGCAGCGAATCTTCTCGCTCCGAACGCGTTCGTCTTCGCCGGGCAGACCTGCGTTTCGGTCCAGCGGATCTACGTCGATCGCGCCGTACACGACGAGTTCCTCGACCTGCTCGTCACACGAACCGGTGAGCTTGCCTCCGGCGACCCGCGGGACGAGCAGGTCGTGTGCGGCCCACTGATCGACAACCGTGTGGCCGAACGCACGCTGGCAGCAATACGTTCCGCAACCGAGCAGGGAGCAGAAGTCGTTTCCGGCGGGGAACGGCGATCCGACGGGGTTGTACCCCCGACCGTGGTGAACAACGTTGCGCAGTCCAGCGACCTCATTCAGAAGGAAGCGTTCGCCCCGGTGGTCAGTGTCATCGGAGTAGAGAGTTTCGACCGAGCGATCGACATGGCGAACGACTCGCAGTACGGTTTGCAGGCCGCGGTCTTCACGCAGAACCTCGACAAGGCCCTGACGGCAACCGAAAGGCTCGATTTCGGCGCGGTTCTGGTGAACGAGGCACCGTCGTTCCGTGCCGACAACATGCCCTACGGAGGGCTGCGGAACTCCGGAAACACCAAGGAGGGGCCCGAGTCGACCGCGGCCGCGCTCACCGTGGAGCGACTCTGTGTCTTCTCTCGATGACTGCGGACGGGGACCGGACTAGATGAGCTCCTCAGTGACGCACCCCGCGCCCGACGCGGTTGTCGAGGTGGTGGTGGCGCTACGGCGTCAGGGAGTCGAGGTCGACGACAGCGCACTGACCAAGTCGCTGTACTCGTCAGATGCCTCGGTCTACCGGGTACCACCGAGCGCCGTGGTGTTCCCGCGGGCCATCGACGAAATCGACGCCATCATGTCGGTCTCCACCGCACACGGCATCCCGATTACCAGCCGCGGCGCCGGCACATCGATCGCAGGCAACGCCATCGGCACCGGACTCGTGATCGATCACCGGAGGCACCTCAACGGCGTGCTTGCCGTGGACCCCGAGAGAAACCGGGCTCGAGTGCAGGCGGGCGCCGCACACGCGGCGCTGCAGCGAGCCGCAGCGCCGTACGGTCTGCGTTTCGGTCCAGATCCGTCCTCGCACTCTCGATGCACGATCGGCGGAATGATCGGAAACAACGCATGCGGTTCGCGGGCTCTGGGGTACGGACGCACAAGCGACAACGTGCACGGCTTGCATGTGGTGACCGGTACAGGCGAGCATCTGCGCCTCGGAAGCCTCGCGGACGGATCCAGTGACGGGTCATCTGTTCTGCAGGGATTGCAGACCACCACGAGGAACTCGCTAGCCACCATCCGCACCGAGTTTGGCCGATTCGGGCGGCAAGTCTCGGGCTACGCGCTCGAAAACCTGCTTCCTGAGAACGGCTTCGACGTCACGAAGATGTTGGTGGGCACCGAAGGAACGCTGGCGACGGTAGTGGAAGCCGATGTCCGTCTCGTTGCCGACGCTGCGCACAAAGTCATGGTCGTGCTCGGATTCCCCGACATGATCGCCGCTGCCGCCGCGGTCCCGGCGATCCTTCCATTTTCTCCCGTTGCCTGCGAAGGCCTCGACCGGCGCATCACGAACGCAGTCGCGGACAGGTCGGCTGCGGTACGCGACCTTCCAGAGGGCGCCGGATGGCTGTTCGTCGAAGTGGTCGGCGACGAGAAGTCTGCCCTTGCCGCCGTGGCCGGCGCAGTGGCCGACGTAAGCGGTGCCTTGGACCATCGAGTCGTGACCTCGTCGGCGCAGATGGCTGCCCTGTGGAAGATCCGGGAAGACGGGTCTGGTCTGGTCGCACGTACGTCCACAGGCCGACCTGCCCACGCTGGATGGGAAGACGCGGCTGTGCCCCCGCAGCACCTCGCGGATTATCTGACTCGTTTCGAAGAGTTGCTCACCGGCCACGGGCTTACAGGTGTTCCATACGGTCACTTCGGGGACGGGTGTGTACACGTACGCATCGACTTCGACCTCGACGACAGGGGGGGTCGCCAGCGCTATCGGGACTTCCTCGACGATGCAGCGACACTCGTCGCCAAATACGGGGGTTCGATGTCGGGTGAACATGGTGACGGTCGAGCGCGCGGCGAGTTGCTCGCGCACATGTACTCGCCTGCAGCCATCGACGTCTTCCGACAGGTCAAGGCGCACTTTGATCCCGAGAATCTGCTCAATCCCGGAATCGTTGTCGATCCGGTTCCGGCGGAAGCCGATATCCGCTATACGACGCCGCTGCCCCTGGCGCGCTCCACGGCGTTCAGCTATCCGGACGACTCGGCCGGTCTCTTCGATGCCGTGCACCGCTGTACGGGCGTCGGGCGATGTGTCGCAGCGAACCCGGCGCAGAACAGCGTTATCTGCCCATCCTTCCAGGCCACGAGGAATGAGAAGGACTCCACTCGCGGTCGGGCACGGGTGCTCCAAGACGCGGTGTCGGGAAAGCTCGGTCCGAACGGTTTGCAGTCTCCGGAAGTAGGAGATGTGCTGGACCTGTGTTTGGGGTGTAAGGGGTGCAAGTCGGACTGCCCGACCGGTGTCGACATGGCCAAGTACAAGGCGGAGGTGCTCAACGCTCGGTATGCCGGGCGGTTGCGCCCGCGTTCTCACTACTCGCTCGGCTGGCTGCCGTTGTGGTTGCGTCTCGCGCGTCGCCTCCCAGCACTGTTCAACAGCCTCAGCAGTGTGGAGCGTCTGCACCGGCCGCTGATGTGGTTCGCGGGCATCGACGCACGACGCTCCATCCCTCAGTTGGCCGCTTCGTCCGACAGGGCCGCGTTCAAGGCTGCGGTGAAGACTGGACCACAGGGTGTCGGAAAGTCCGCGCCAGGTAGAGAGATCGTTCTCTTTGTCGACACCTTCAGCTCGGCCTTCAATCCGCGGGTGGTAACAGCCACTATCGACCTTCTGAACTCCGCGGGATACGCGGTCCATCTACCCCCAAGCGAGGTGTGCTGCGGACTGACGTGGACTTCGACCGGCCAACTCGACGGAGCGCGGCGGCGGCTGCGGCGCACGGTTGCCGTGTTGTATCCCTATGTACAGCGTGGCGCCACCGTGCTGGGAATCGAACCGTCCTGTACCGCCGCGCTGAGATCGGACCTGATCGAGCTCGTCGACACCTCGGACGCGGCACAGGTGTCCTCGGCAGTGCGTACCTTGGCCGAACTGCTCTCTGCGGACGCCGAATACACCCCGCCCGACCTCTCAGGCCTGGTGATCACTGCGCAGCCCCATTGTCACCACCATGCCGTGATGGGCTGGGACGCCGACCGTGCACTTCTGGAGCGAGCCGGCGCCAAGGTGACAACGGTCGGTGGTTGCTGTGGCCTGGCCGGAAACTTCGGTGCGGAACGTGGCCACTACGAGGTGTCCGTCGCGGTAGCCGAGACGCAGCTTCTCCCGGCGCTGCGCACCCTCCCCGCTCAGACCGTTGTCCTTGCTGACGGATTCTCCTGCCGCACCCAGATCGACAATTTCCACCCCGCCACCGAGGTGCTGCACCTTGCCGAGCTCCTCGCCGGCCGCTGACCTCTACCCAAGGTCCGAGACAACACTGCCCGCCCACCGAGACGGTGGGCGGGCAGAGCCAGGTATTTCCCTTGAGCACCTGCAGATCAGTAGCAGACCACCGAGCGGAGGCCGCGTCCGACCTTCATCTCATCGAACGCATGCGGCACGTCGCCGAGCTCGATCCGGCTACCCACCAGTTTGTCCAAGGGAAGTCGGCCAGAAAGGTACAGCTCCGCCAGCATCGGAAAGGCGAGCGAGGCGGTCGAACCGCCATAACTGCATCCCAGGACCGACTTGCCGTTGAGGGTCACATCAAGCAGATTCAGCGGCATCGCAGTACCACCTGAGGGCATGCCGACCAACACGGCAGTTCCTGCCGCACAAGTCATCGACACACACTGCTCGGCGGTGTCCACTCGACCAGCTGCCTCGAAGGCGTACTCGACGCCGCCGTCCGACAGAGCCTGGACCTGCTCCACTGCGTCGCCGGCCGCGGCACTGACCACGTGCGTGGCCCCTGCGTCCTTTGCTGCTGCCAACTTCTCCTCGGACATGTCGACGGCAATGATCGGGTTGGCGCCGACGAGAGCGAGGCCCATCACGACGGAGAGTCCAACACCGCCGCACCCGACGACTGCAGCGGAACTTCCTGCAGGAACTTTCCCGGTGTTGAGCACGGCCCCGATGCCGGTGGTAGCGGCACACCCGATGAGTGCAGCAATCTCGAACGGAAGCTCTTCAGGGATGGTGATGGCGCCGGACTCCGGTACCACGGCGTACTCCGCGAAGCTTCCGACGTTCAGGAAAGCGTGAACGCTGGAACCACCACGCCGGATGCGGGTGGTTCCGTCCGCCATCACCGCATCGTTAGCGGTGGTGTCTCGGCATGCCCACTGTCGCCCGCTCACGCAGTACTTGCACTTGAGGCAGGGCGCGAACCAGGACAGCGCGACGTGCTCGCCGATACGTTCCGGGGGAACCCCGGGACCGACGGACTCGATGATTCCGGCGCCCTCGTGACCGAGAACCGTCGGCACCTTCGAACCCCAGTCCCCGTTGGCAACGTGCAGGTCGGAGTGACACACTCCGCTGGCCCTGAGCCGTACTCGGATCTCACCCGGGCCTGGCGCCAGTACGTCCACGGCGTCCAGTTCGAGGTTTCCTTCGGCGGTGAACACGAGCGCATTCGCCGTAATCGAGTTCATGGTTGTCCTTCGTCCAGAGGGCAGTGAGGAATGACAGGGCAGTCGTGACGGGCCCTGACGATGGCCCGCCCAATGCCAATCGTTTGGAACAATATCCCAAGAAGCTTCGCGGGTCGACGACGAATCTCCGATTATCCAGCGCGGCAACGATACACGACGCATCGGTCATGCAACCTCCCTTCATTCGACAGTTGAAGGGACCGGAGAGCGTCCGCCCGGGCAGTAGGGTTCGCCTCGGCGGCGAACGCGTCATCGATGACCGCCGCCGACACGACGTGTGCGCCGCGGGCCGGCGCAGGACGCGGATCGGCGGAGCTCTTTGTGTTGCCCCCTTGTTTCGGCAACTCGACTCCGAAGTCGTTCTTGTAAAAATCTCGCTGACGGCTTGTATGCGACCTGCATCACAGCTATGGTCGACACCAATCGTTTGGCACAAACGTTTGGCACTCAACCCAGGTGACAGCAGGTGGGCAATGGCATCTGGACCGACTCGTACCGAGCGAACGTATCTGCGCAATCCGCCTTCACAGCCCTGCAACCGCGGACGCGACGGGCGGCCCCTGGCGGGTACCCGAAGCGTCGACAGGAGAACAACATGAAGAAACCCCTCTCTGCAGTAGCGCTCGCAGGTAGCGCCGCTCTACTCACCGCGTGCGGGGCGTCCACCGGGGACGAAAATGCGATGACCTTCGTATCGTGGGGAGGCGAGGGCCAAGCTCTGCAAGAGCAGTTCTGGACGGACCCGTTCGGAGAGGAAAACGGCATCACCGTCATCCAGGACTCGCCGACCGACTACGCCAAACTGCAAGCGATGGTCCGGTCAGGGAACGTGTCCTGGGACGTCGTACAGGTGGCGACGGACGTCGCGGTTTCCAAGTGCGGAGACTTGCTTGAGCCGATCGACCGGACCGCAGTGGACATGTCCGGAATCGATCCGGACCTGGTCTTCAGTGAATGCGGGTTACCGGTGCTGCAGCAGTCCTACGTGATGGTCTACAACGAGGACCTCTTCGGCGACAACCCACCGACATCGATCGCGGACTTCTTCGACACCACCAAGTACCCGGGCAAACGCGGCATGTGGGACTACGCAGTCCCGGGACAGCTCGAGCTCGCTCTCATGGCAGACGGCGTCGCACCCGAGAACCTCTACCCGCTCGACTACCAGCGCGCGATGGCCAAGATCGCCACATTGCGAAACGACATTTCCTGGTACGGCACAACTGCACAGTCGACCGAGCAGTTGAACTCCGGTGGCGTTGCGATGGCGTTGGTCTACAGCGGCCGCGCGCACACCGCCGCGAAGGACGGCGCGCCGTATGCCCCCGTGTGGAATACCGCGATGCGCGCAACGGACCAGCTCACCATCCCGAAGGGAGCCCCCAACAAGGAGGCTGCGCAGAAGTTCCTCTCCTACATCGCGACACCCGCGCCGCAGGAGAAGCTGTCGGAGGCAATTCCCTATGCGCCCACGGTGGAAGGAGCGAGTGCAGAACTCGACGCCCTCGGAAAGAAGTTCTCCGCCACGGAATCAGGGCAACTGGACGAGACGCATATTGTTGACATGAAGTGGTGGAGCGAGAACAACGATCTTATGGACCAGGCGTGGCTCACCTGGCAGGCGGGCTGACGTCATGACGATTACTGCGGAAGTCGGCGGGCGCCACTCCGGCGCCACTCAACCTGACGAGGAGCGCAACACTTCTTCCGGATTGGTCCACCGCCGGTGGTTGCCGTCGAACTGGCTCTGGTTGACGTTTCCGGCACTGTTGATGATCGCGGTGCTCTTCGCATGGCCAACATTCGAGGCGTTGAGGCGCAGTGTCACGGACTTCCAGGCACCCCAGGCCGCAGGACTGGACAACTTCGCCTGGTTCCTCGGCGAATCCGTGAACATCACCATTCTGGTCCGAACGTTGGTCACCGGCGTGGCAATCACCCTCGGATGCCTGATGATCGCGTACCCGTACGCCTACCTCATCGCGGTCGCGAAGCCGACGTGGCGAACGATCCTGCTCGGCGTAGTTCTCGTGCAGTTCTGTTCATCGCCCGTGGCCTTGACATTCGCGTGGGTGATCCTTCTGCAAGACAACGGACCAGTGGATCAGGTCGGCCAGCGGCTCGGACTGGACCAGCTTCAGCTGGCAGGATCGGTACCTGGGGCAACCATTGCGATGATCCAGGCGATGCTCCCATACATGGTTCTGCCCTTGTACGCGACGATGAGCAGAATCGACATGAGTCTCGTGCGTGCTGCACACACGCTGGGCGCTCGACCCGCCGTCGCGTTCTTCACGGTATATGTGCCGCTGTCGATTCCGGGTGTCCTCGCCGGCAGCCTTCTGGTCTTCGTCATCTCACTGGGGTTCTACGTCACACCGGACTTGCTGGGTTCTCCCAACCAAGTGCTGCTGTCGCAGTTCCTCTACACGCAGATCAGCACGCTGCTGTCGTGGGGACGCGGCGGAGCCATCGCGGCAGTCATGATCGTGGCGACAGCTGTTCTTTTGCTCGCCGGCAGACGGTTCGTCGGGCCAGCCATCACTTCCATGGGCAATGGCCCGAAGGAGAGTTGATTCGATGTCGCGTATCGCTCCGAGCAGGATTCTGCTATCCATTTGGGCGATCATCGTGTTCGTCTGGATCGTTGCGCCAATCATCGTTGTGACGATTGTCAGCTTCACCAGCGCGGGAAGCTTCGTATTCCCTCCTCCCGGATGGTCATTCCAGTGGTATGAGAACTTCTTTGAGAACGCCAAGTGGTACAACGCGTTCCTGAACTCACTCCAGACCGCCTGCATCGTGATGGTCGTCGCGACCGTGCTGGGCACCGTAGCCGCGCTGGGACTGCACCGATCGAAATCACGTCGGCTCGCCGCAGGAATCCAATCGGTGATTCTGCTTCCGACGGTCGTTCCGGCCGTAGTCGCCGGCATCGGGATGTACTCGATGTTTCTACAGTGGCGAATCTCGGGCACCGTTCTTGGTTTCGTCCTCGCCCACGTCGTTCTCGTACTGCCGTTCGTCGTGATCAGCGTGACATCCTCGCTGCAGAGTTTGGATCGTAGCCTCGAGCAAGCAGCGGCCTCGTGCGGCGCACCGCCGGTGACCACCTTCATGTTGGTCACCCTCAGAATCATCCTGCCCGGCGTGGCGACCGGCGCGTTGCTCGCTTTCCTCGGGTCGTTCAACGAAACCCTCGTCTCGATCTTCCTTGCCTCGCCGTTCCAGACCACCCTTCCGGTCCAGATGTACTCGAGCGTCGCAAGAGATTCGGATCCGACAATCGCTGCAGCATCAGCACTCGCCAGCGGCGTGACCGTGGCGCTCTTCCTGGCTGTCGTCGCCGTACGTATCACAAGGAGCAAGAAGAATGCGGTCTGAAACTCGTAGCGGGGCAGGCGTTGCCCTCGATCTGGTCGGTCTGAGCAAGAACTACGGCAAGAACGGCGTGGTCAAATCGGTCGACCTGTCCGTCAAGCCTGGCGAGTTCGTCACCCTGCTCGGACCGAGTGGATCCGGAAAGACGACCACACTCAGCATGATCGCGGGATTCACACCAGCGACTTCGGGTGAGATCCTCCTGGGCGGAGAGTCGATCAGTTCCCATCCTCCCCATCGACGCAACATCGGTGTGGTGTTCCAGAACTACGCACTCTTTCCGCACATGACGGCAGCCGAGAACATCGCGTTCCCCCTCAAACGGCGCAAGATGACTCGGACCCAGATCAGAGACAGAGTCAAGCAGGCGCTTGATCTCGTGCATCTCCACGAGTTCGGTGATCGCTACCCGAAGCAGCTGTCCGGCGGTCAACAACAGCGCGTCGCTCTCGCGCGGGCCGTGGTGTTCGATCCGCCCATCCTGCTCATGGACGAACCGCTGGGCGCGCTCGACAAGAAGCTGCGTGATTCTCTCCAAGGCGAGATCCGTCGGATTCACCGTGAGCTAGGGGTCACCATCATGCTCGTCACGCACGACCAGGAGGAGGCGCTGACGCTGTCCGACCGGATCGCGGTCTTCAACGAGGGCCGGATCGAGCAATGCGCCACAGGCGAAACTCTGTACCAACGCCCGGCCACTCGCTTCGTGGCGAACTTCCTCGGTGAGTCGAACATCTTTACCGGCCCCGTCGACGTGGTCGGTAACGAGGCCGTCGTCACGATCGGTGACTCGCGCTTGCGAGTGGAAGTGGATTCGCCGGTTGGCCAGTCAGCATCGGTCCTTTTGAGACCAGAGTCCTGCAACGTCCGCGCCGCAGACGGTCAGATCGCATCCGATGGATGCGGACTGCCCGGCGTCGTCGCGGACCTCGTCTACTTGGGTTCTACTCGCCGGCTGGAAATCGACGTCCCTGGACACGGCCGAATTACCGTTCGGGAGCCTGCGGAAAATGGCGAACGACTCCGCCGAGGGGACAACGTCGCCGTCACCTGGAGCTTCGGAGCAGCAACCTTTCTTCCCGAGGAGCAGAGCGCCTCTCAGGAGAAAGCCTCCGCCCCTGCACTCATCTGACCTGCCACACAACTGCGCGACAGGCGCTCTTGGAGGTGCCACGGACCGCGACCGCGCCGGCGATCTATCCCTCGGTGAGTCCGATCGACTCAGTCACCTCCTATCTCACAGATTCCCAATAGAAAGGTTTGTCCAGATGACGATCACCTCATCGTCAGCTATTGCTGTCAAGGACCTGCCGAACGTCGGCCTGCCGCGCGACGCCTACGTCAGCGAGGACTGGTTCCAGCTGGAACTGGATACGTTCTTCCTCCAGCGGTGGCACTATGTTGGGCACATCTCCCAGCTCGCCAAGGCCGGCGACTTCATCAAGTTCGACTTCGCGGACTACTCGGTGATCGTCACCAGAAATCGCTCCGGTGAGCTGAACGCCCTTCACAATGTCTGCCGTCACCGGGGATCACGTCTGGTAGACGCGGAAGAAGGGAACTGCAAGCGCGCCTTCGTGTGTCAGTACCATGCATGGTCATTCGACCACGACGGCAAGCTCATGTCTGCGCCCCGGATGCACGCCGATTTCGACAAGTCGGCCTATCCGTTGAAGCGCGCTGCAGTGGACGTCTGGGCAGGGCTCGTGTTCGTCAACCTGAGTGAGAACCCGGATTCCACCGTGGCGAAGCACCTCGCGGCGGCAGACCTGAGCCAGTACCGCCTCGAGCACACCAGAGTCGCGTGGGACGTGAAGAAGGTCCTGAACTGCAACTGGAAAGTACTTTGGGAAAACGGTTTGGAGTGCTACCACTGCGCGGTGAACCATCCCGAGGTCAGCAAGGTCGTGCGTGTCGAACGCGACGGCCCACTCGGAGACACCATCCCGGATGGAGATTTCGACTGGACCGACAACTACCCACTGCTCGACGAATCACTGACAATCGATGGCAAGTTCGGCGTGAAGAAAATGCTCGGTGACCCGGACAATCCGCCAGCCCGCGCATCGTACGTCTCCTGGCACACCGGCTCACTCGAAGTCGTCGTGCTGCCCGACTACGTGAAGATCACGACGTACAAGCCGCTCACTGCAACCACCACGGAGTCCCGCGTCATCGGAATCGTGAACGCCGACGCCGTCGAGGGCGTCGACTACGACCTCGCACATCTGCGCGAAGTCAGCATCGCCACCAGGGACCAGGATGACGACCTGTGTGAGCTGATTCAGCGAGGACTCAAGTCTCCGGCGTACGAGCCGGGCCCCTTCAATGATGTGTACGAGACCATCAACCGGAACTTCAAGCGCCTGTACCTCGAGGCAATAGGACGTTAGTCCGCTATTCGGGCTGCACGAAATACGTCCTACCTCGAACTTCTACATTATGAGAGGGATGGTGAAAGGGTGAATGTCCGCGACGGCATCCCAGTGAGGCCGGCCGGCGTTGGAGGTTCCTCCGACATCGCGGTGCTGGTGAACGAGCGCCGTGATGTCGCAGACGACATCATGGCGCTGTCACTGACACCAGTGCCTGGAGCCGGCCCACTGCCGTCGTGGGCGCCCGGCGCACACATCGACGTCGTTGTCGAAAACTCTATAACCAGGCAGTATTCGTTGTGTGGAGACCCCGACGATCAAGCAAGCTATCGCATCGCGGTCCTTCGGATAGCCGATGGTCGCGGTGGGTCGCAGCTGCTTCACGACATCGCAGCTCCGGGTCACAAGCTGACGATTGGCCCTCCCCGGAACAACTTTGAACTGGCTCCCGCCGACAGTTATCTCTTTGTCGCAGGTGGGATAGGTATCACTCCCATCTTGACGATGATCGACTGCGCAGAGAAGTCGAACGCAAACTGGAAGTTGCTGTACGGCGGTCGAACCCGCTCATCGATGGCGTTCTTGGATGAACTGGCGGAGTACGGCGAACGGGTGATTGTCCGACCACAGGACCAGTTCGGCCTCCTCGATCTCGACGGAGCACTCGCGGACACAGCCCTCGATACCGAGGTGTATGCCTGCGGCCCCGAGCCGTTATTAGCGGCGCTCGAGGTCTCGTGCAAGAAGCAGGGGAGACCGGGACCCCACTTGGAGCGGTTCAGTCCCAAGCTCATCGAGCACGCAGAGGACTCCCAGTTCGAGGTTCGACTCGAGCGCAGCAATCGCACAGTAGTCGT
Organism: Rhodococcus sp. 14C212; assembly: GCF_011058195.1. Classification (NCBI taxonomy): domain Bacteria; kingdom Bacillati; phylum Actinomycetota; class Actinomycetes; order Mycobacteriales; family Nocardiaceae; genus Rhodococcus; species Rhodococcus sp. 14C212. The sequence continues at coordinate 74,236 of NZ_JAALEH010000014.1, forward strand.
GCCCGCTGGCTGCTCCGTGCTGGAGGCGATCGAGTCGGAAGGAATGGCGCCTCCGTTCACCTGCCGCGAAGGCACGTGCGGGACCTGCGAAACCACAGTCCTGGCAGGACGAGTAGATCACCGTGACTCGATCTTGTCGGAGGAGGAGAGGGCAGTTAACGACACCATGATGATCTGCGTGTCGCGTTGCTTCGACCCGAAGCTGGTGTTGGACCTCTGAGCCTGTCGACGTCTCCACAATGCTTGGTCAAGCTCAACGTTTGAGCTCCGGCCCTGCAGGTCAGTTGCGGCGACCAGCCACGCCTGTCCAGCGAACGCTGTTTTCAGTCCGGTGACTGATATGGCGCCCCAGGCGCCTTCGTCGTGAAGCAGACTGTCGCGGTATGGCACGGTCGTTGCACGCAACGAGTGCGCCCCGCCTTGGCTACATGCACGGCACTACCGGGCCCGAAATCTTTGCCGACTGTTGCAGCTCGCCCGAATACGCCGCAGCTAAAGATGTTTCGCTAATAGGGTGTGTCGTTGCACGGGATTCGCACCGTGCTGCTTGATCATTGACGGATAGCAGGGAAGGAAACCGGCTCTGGCGAGAGATCTGGCACCCGGAAAGTCCAGCAGCGCGGCGGTCGCCGTGATCTCAATGCGTTGCGTGGCCGGTGGATGCGGGCTGCACAGATGTTCCCTGCAGGGCGGCGGCAGGTGGATGTGGCAGACCCTCGTGGCTGATGTCGTCGATCACCCCCTCGGCGACCAGGAACTCGGCGAGTTTGGTCAGGCTCCAGGTCGAGAACGGCAGACCGTGCTCGACGGGGTGGACTTGGCGATCTTCTTGATCTCGCGGCGTTCGGGCAGGGTGAACTTCTTCGGCCGGCCACCGGCGTACTTCGGGTAGAGCGAGTCGAAGCCGTCGGTGCCCAAAGTTGTGGATCACGTCGCGGACCCGGTTGGCGCTGGTGAAGCTGACCTCGGCGATCTTCGGCACCGCCATGCCCTGGGCGGAGAGCAGGATCATCTGGGCTCGTCGCCAGGTCACCACCGACCCGGTGCCGCGGCGGAGGTTCCGCACCAGGCGTCTGCCCTCGTCGTCGATCTCCCGGACCTGTACTCGTTCAGCCACCCGACCAGCGTGTCACACCATGACGAGGCAAAGGTTCATTGATGCGGTACTAGTGCGGCGTGGGAAAAGTAGTTTGGCGGTCAGGTTTGAGATACTGCGGCATGCGAGTTGCTCCTTTGGTGTTGCGTGACGGGGATCGAGACGAGCTGGCTGCGTTGGTCCGGTCCAAGACGGTCCGCGCGGACGTGGCACGGCGAGCGCGGATGATGTTGCTTGCGGCCGACGGTGAGTCCAACACGCAGATCGCGCACACGGTCGGGGTGTCGCGGCCGACGGTGACCCTGTGGCGCAGTCGGTACGAGCAGGCCGGGATCGCCGGCCTGGTGGACGAGCACCGCTCGGGTCGGCCCCGCAGCGTTGATCACCCGAAGGTCGTCGCCGCGACGCTCGCGCCGCCGCCGAAGAAGTACGGGGTCACGCATTGGAGCAGTCGGTTGCTCGGGAACCATCTCGGGATCGACAACACCACGGTGGCCGCGGCGTGGCGTGAGTACGGTGTCAAGCCCTGGCGTAGTGAAACGTTCAAGTTCTCTACCGACCCGGAACTGGTTGCCAAGGTCACCGACGTCGTCGGCTTGTATCTCGCCCCGCCCGAGAACGCGATCGTGTTGTGTGTGGATGAGAAGTCGCAGATCCAGGCGCTGGACCGGACCGCGCCGATGCTGCCGATGCGGATCGGTTCGGTCGAGAAACGCACCCACGACTACGTTCGGCACGGCACGTCGACGTTGTTCGCAGCTCTCGACATCGCTACCGGCAAGGTCACCGGGCTGTGTCGACCACGGCATCGTCATCAAGAGTTTCTCACCTTTCTTCGGCATCTCGACCGGGCATATCCGGAGCGGGATCTGCATTTGGTGATAGACAACTACGCCACCCACAAGAAGGCCGAGATCCGAGCATGGCTGGCCGAACATCCCCGATTCCATGTGCATTTCACCCCGACCTCCGCGTCGTGGATGAACCTGGTCGAGGTCTGGTTCGGCATCATCGAACGGCAAGCTATTCATCGCGGCACCTTCGGCAGTGTCAAGGAACTGAACGCCAAGATCCGTGCGTTCATCACTGGCTGGAACACCCGATGCGCTCCGTTCGTGTGGACCAAGACAGCCGACCAGATCCTGGCCAAGGCTAATCGACAAGACACTTCAACCACGGACCACTAGCTCGTGGGTGGTCGGTCGCCGGGCTGGGGGGTTTCGATCGCGTCGGTAACCAGGGTCGCGGCCCAGCTGGCGAGAAGCTTGAGCCGGTCTTCGGAGTCGGTTGCGGGTTCGGCGGTGTAGAGGGTCAGATCCAGGACCCAGTCGTCGTCCGCGGCCAGATCGAGGGAGTGGTAGACGAGGTCGAGGGGCCCGACCACCGGGTGGTTGAACTGCTTGTTCCCGGCGTGGTGGATGCGGACGTTGTGTGCTGCCCACCGGGCGCGGAATTCGTCGCTGAGCGTGGACAGTTCGCCGACGAGCTGGCGCAGGTCCTTGTTGTGGGGGTCGCGGCCGGCCTCGGCACGCAACAGCGCCACGGTCACGTTGGCGGCCCCGTCCCAGTCCGGGAAGTAGTCCTGGGCGCCGGGGTCGAGGAACTGGAATCGGGCGATGTTGGCGGGTCTGCGGTCGTCGGTGAACTGCGGCGAGTACAACGCGCGGCCGAGCGCGTTGGTGGCGAGGATGTCCATGCGTCCGTTGCGGACGAACGCGGCGGAGGCGGTCATCGAATCGAGCATCCACTGCACCCTCGGCCGCACCTGGGCCTGCTTGCGGGCGCGGGGTGCGCGGTGGGTGGGCCGGGCGGCGCGGGCGAGGTCGAACAGGTAGGTGCGTTCGGCCTCGTCGAGCCGCAGTGCCCGGGCGACCGCCTCGAGGACGTCGTCGGAGACGCCGCCGATGTGGCCCTTCTCGAGGCGGGTGTACCACTCGGTGCTCACCCCGGCCAGCACTGCGACCTCCTCGCGCCGCAGCCCGGGGACCCGCCGACGGCCGCCGCCGGCAGGCAGCCCGACCTGCTGCGGGGTGAGCCGGGCCCGCCGGGTGGCGAGGAAGCTGCGGATATCGGCGCGGTTGTCCACGCCGTCCACGGTACGTCCGGTACTGGCTTGTGGGAGGTTCTGCTTGTACCCCCCATGAACGCGACCTCCCGCGCGGGCGGTGCGCGGGGTTCCATGGAACCCGGCCCGGAGAGAAGCCGGACCCCGAGCTCGAACATCAGGTAAGGAGCACCCGTGCGAGTACGTCGGCATCGTCGAGGAGCTCGGCGGGGAAGTCGAGACCGGGTGATCATGGGCACCCTCGGCTCCCAGTCCGAATTCCTGCGCGTCCCGCTCGCGGACGGCACGCTCGTGGCCACTCCGGGCATGCCCGACCCCGACCTGCTCCCGTCCCTGCTGGCCGCCTCCGACGTACTCGGCACCGGGTGGTTCGGTGCCGTCGCCGCCCAGGCCGGTCTGGACAAGACAATCGCGGTCGTCGGCGACGGCGCCGTCAGCCTGCTCGCGTCGCGGCCTGGTCATGATCGTGGCCGGTGGCGGAGGCGTGCTGCTCACCGCCGCGGCAGAGCTACCGCTGGTCACGATGCTCGTCTCACTGCTCACGATGGTCAGCGGGGTGACGGTCACCCGGTTCGCATTCGGTGGCGTCACCGCGCCCCTCGTCGGGCCGGCCGGCCCGCAGGCGGCGGTGCCGCTGGGTGTGGTCACCCTCGCCGCAGCGCTGCTCGGCCTCGTCGGCTACGCCGTGCTCCGTCGGCCCGGCGTGGCAGTTGCCGCGCCGCAATGCCCGGCAGCCATGTGATGTTCGCGCAACACCCGAACTTCGAACGCAATCGACTCACAGGAGAAACTCGCATGCGTGTCCATGCCTACGCAGCCTCGTCCGCCTCCGCGCCGCTGGCCCCGGCGGTCATCGAACGACGGGACGTCGGACCCAACGACGTGCTCATCGAGATCAAGTACGCCGGCATCTGCCACTCCGACATCCACACCGTCCGCGGCGACTGGGGACCCCAGCCCTACCCGCTCGTCCCCGGCCACGAGATCGTCGGTCTCGTCGCCGAGGTCGGTGCCGACGTCACCCGCCACCGGGTTGGTGACCGCGTCGGAGTGGGCTGCATGGTCAACTCCTGCCGCGAGTGCGTGAACTGCCGCAACGGCGACGAGCAGTACTGTCTCGGCGGCATGGTCCCCACCTATGCAGGCGTCGACCGAGACGGCACCACCACTCAGGGCGGCTATGCCACCCACGTCGTCGTCGACGCCGACTTTGTTCTCTTCGTGCCCGAGACACTCGACTTCGCGGCCGCTGCGCCGCTGCTGTGCGCCGGCATCACCACCTACTCGCCGTTGCGCCGCTGGAATGCCGGACCGGGCAAGCAGGTCGCCATTGTCGGTCTCGGCGGTCTGGGGCACTTGGCCGTCAAGATCGCTCACGCCCTCGGTGCTGAGGTGACGGTGCTGTCCCAGTCGTTGAAGAAGCAGGAGGACGGTCTGCGGCTCGGTGCCGACCATTATCACGCCACCAGCGATCCGGCCACATTCGAGCAGCTCTCGAGCCGTTTCGATCTGATCGTCAACACGGTCAGCGCCGCCATCGATGTCGATGCCTACCTCGGTCTGCTCGCGGTGGACGGCACCCTGGTCAACGTCGGTGCTCCGGCCGAACCCCTGAGCCTGAACGTCTTCTCCCTCATTGGCGGCCGCCGCTCCTACGCCGGCTCGATGATCGGCGGCATCCGCCAGACCCAGGAGATGCTCGACTTCTGCGCCGCACACGACATCGGCGCCGACGTCGAGGTCATCCCCGCGGACCTGATCAACGACGCCTACGAACGCGTCCTGGTCTCCGACGTCCGCTACCGGTTCGTCATCGACACCGCCACCCTCGGCTGACCTGCGCACCGGCCCCTGTCCGGTGCGGCCGTGTCCCCGACGCACAGTCGTGGCCGTGCAGGCCAACCGCACCACCAGGGCGCACACACCGCTACTCAAACGCTCCGAGGAAGGCACGACGAACCGTGGTTTTTCTGCAGTCCCCGTGGTGGGCATCGTCGCTTCCACACCAGTCGGGTCAGCGTCGAGGAACTCGCCGGTGACCACGACCGCGCAGCGCGCTCGACCACCTCGACCGCACCGGCGCCTTTGCACCGTGGATATGGTCACTGCGTTCGTGCTACTGATCGGTGTGCAGTCAGCAGCGGCGACAGGTGACCGGATCGAAGTTGTGGTCGGCGGCGACGACCGAGGGTTCGGACGTGGGTTCTACACCGTCATGATGGTGTTCTTCGTGGCCGGATGCGTGGCACTGCTTACCGCCCTCGTGGGTCGATGGTTGACCATGTGGGCGTTCGGAGCCACAGGTGCGGCGGTGGTGTGGGTGTTCGCCTTCTGCAAGGAGATCGGTGCATGAGTTGCCGAACCGCACCGAAGACCGAAAGCGCGGAGCCGATTCTCGAATTCAGTACCGAGGCGTACCGGTTGTCGGAGTTATCCGAACAATTCTCGTGGTGACGACATATCTGGACCCGCCCTACCCGTAGCCCTGAAGTTCCACCCCTCGGCTGATTTCGAACCTTGTGTCCGGCCTTTCCCGACCACCGGGGCGCGACGCCGGAGCGCCTTGCCGGAGCAGGGGAGAGTCACCGATCAACATCGTATTGGCACCTCTCGTCCCATCCCGACCGGACCGGGATGCCGGTAAGGTCGCCCCGGCCACTGTCGACCGGCGGTGTCCTGATCCCCGTCGCCACGACCGACGGACCAGAGCTCGCCGCCGCCATCCGAAAGCTGATGTCCTGACACCGTGATCCGACTTCTCGTCGCGGGGACGTTCCTCGCCCTCGTCACCTTCTGGCTCCACCGCCGCCTCGTCCGGGCCCCCGGTCTGCGCGGCAGCTCGGCCGTCGCAGCGAACAGCGCGCTCGTCGTCCTCCTCGTCGTTGCGCTGATCGGCGCGCAGAGCGGCACGTCCCTCGACCCGCACTGGGCCCGCCCCTTCGGATTCCTCGGCTGGACCTGGCTGGCCGGCGTGCTGTACCTGGTTCTGGGCACACTCCTGATCGGCGCCGTCTCCCTCGCAGGGCGAATACTGCGCCGCCTCCGCCGCAGCAACGCTGCACCCCCCGATCCCGCCCGTCGACGAGCCCTGCGGGTCGCAACGGGCGCACTCACCGTCGCCACGCTCGGCGCTGTCGGCTACGGCACCGTCGAGGCCGCCCGCCCCCGCGTCGTGCACACCCGGATACCGTTGCGCCGACTTCCGGCCGGATTCGACGGGCTGCGCGTCGCCCTTGTCACCGACCTGCACGTCGGACCGTCGCGCGGGATCGAGTTCACTCGTCGCACCGTCGATCTCGTCAATGCCGAACGACCCGATCTGATCGTTCTCGGTGGGGATCTCACCGACGGCACCGTATCCCTGGTGGGGCGAGATCTCGTTCCGCTCGCAGACCTGCGGGCTCCGCTCGGAGTCTTCGGTGTCAGCGGCAACCACGAGTACTACGCCGACGACGCGATGTCCTGGCTGGATTTCTGGGAGACCCTCGGGGTACGCACTCTCCGGAACGAGCGGGTCACCCTCGAGCGGGACGGCGAGGCCATCGATCTCGCCGGCGTGCACGACTACTCGGCTCCGGCCCCGAGCGAAGCAGATCTGGCCGCGGCGTTGCAGGGACGAGCCCCCGAGCGGTTCGTGCTGCTGGCCGCCCACCAGCCCCGGCACGTGTTCGATGCTCGCGAACATGGTGTCGATCTGCAGCTGTCCGGGCACACCCACGGCGGCCAGATGTGGCCGCTCGGCTATCTCGTGCCCCTACAGCAACCTACGGTGACCGGCGTCGACCGATTCGGTGACACCCTGATCTACACCTCACGCGGTACCGGCGCCTGGGGCCCGCCGGTTCGCATCGCGACCCCGCCCGAAGTGGCGATACTCGAACTACAGGCGCACGCGGATTGAAATCATTGCGTAGTCACACCTTTGTCCTGCTTGCATGCCTCCAGCCCAAGAACAGTCGTCGACAACGTGGCGCACACCCTGGAAGCAAGATATTTCGGATGCCAACTGTCGGAACTTTGCCGCCCCAACGTAGCGCAATCGCGAGACGTAGCGGAATGACGCCATCTTCAATCGCATCGAACGCCACGCCATGATCGAGACATCCATCACGAGGGACCTGCGGAAATCGGATCGTGAACGGCCGCGTCGGACTCCTCGGAGACGCCGTCTACCCACCTGTACCCAGGACGGGCAATGGATTCAGCGCCTCCTTGCAAGACGCCGACGCACTCGCACATGGAGTCGCAACTGGTCACCCGTCGCGACGATTCCAAGGATATCGCTGCCACCGAAGTGGCATGGTTGAACGCAATATCGCTGGCATGCTCCGACGCTGCAACGTTCGTGAAAAGGCCGAGGTACAGCCTCCTCGGCATCGGCGCCGAGGGTACAAGCGCGAGCACCTCGGGCTCGGTATTCCGAACCCGCCGGTGGGGCAACTTTTCGAGCCGCTCGCGGACGCGCTGGAGATCGTCACCCAGAGGCGGAGTGGGAACGACGGCCCGTACACCGGCCGGCGTTATCGGCTCGCGAAACGATCGGCCTGCCCCAGGTCCTGTCCTGCCCACGCCCGCACCCCTGATTCCGCTCGCAGCTTCTCCATCGGCGGCGAACTCGCTGTGAACCGGCTCGGCTACAGCACAACGCAGCTCGCCGCCCCCCGGCGGGTCTCTGCTTCCTCGACGAGGGAGCAGACCGGCTCGACCGGACTGGTCGGTCGCTGCCAATACTGCGGTCGCACTATTGCACACCGAAGTCAGACACGATGCTTGCGATGAGAAGCTGACCGAACTGGTCGGTGAACTGAGCACCATATCGCTGGAGTTGCAGAAACTGTGGGCCAAGCACGACGTGCGGCCGCATCTGAGATGCGGCTACGAGGACTTCCGTCATCCGCGCGTGGGAGGTCTGCACCTGAGCATGGACGGCCGTGGAGCTTTCGACAGGGAAGGGCTGACGTTGACCGCCTGTCAAGTCCTGAGTTTTGTTGAGGCTGAGCGTGTGTTCAGTTCTCAGGCCGCAGAGGCGGCCGGCCGTTGAGCGTAGTAGGCGGTCTCGATCTCGGCCGGGGTGCGATAGTCGAGCATGCCGTGGACCCGTTCGGTATTGAACCAATGCACCCATTGCGCGGTAGCGGCCTCGACGTCTTCGCGCCCGGTCCAAGGGCCGTCGAGGAAGATCAACTCGGCCTTGTACAGCGAATTCAGCGCCTCCGCCATGGCATTGTCGTAGGAGTCCCCCTTGGATCCGACCGAGGCGACCGCGGCGGCCTGGTCCAGGGTCTGGGCGTAGCGGAGCGCTCGGTATTGCACGCCGCGGTCGCTGTGGTGCACCAGTCCGGTGACGTCCTGGCCTGCGCGTCGTCGTGCCCACAGGCCCATCTTCAACGCATCGAGCGCCAGGTCGGTGTACATCCGCGTCGAGGTCTGCCAGCCGACGATCGTGCGGGAAAACACGTCCAGGACGAACGCGACGTAGACCCATCCGGATTGTGTGCGCACATACGTCAGATCGGCCACCCACAATTGGTTCGGCGCGGTGGCCGTGAAGTCCCGTTCGACGAGGTCACGAGGCCGATCGGTCTCCGGTGCCGGCTTCGTCGTCCGCGGCCACTTCCCGCGCACGGTGCCACGGACACCGAGTTCGCGGCAGAGTCGCTCGATGGTGCAGCGGGCCACCTCGTGGCCCTCCCGGACCAGCTGGGCATGGATCTTACGGATCCCGTAGACCCGCATCCTCGGGTGGGAGTGGATGCGCATGATGTGTTCTTTGAGGAGGGCATCGCGGCGCGCTCGGGCGCTGGGTTCGCGGCCTATGAAGGCGTAGTAGGTGCCCGGGGCGATCTTGACCTCGGTGTTCTCGGACAGAACGCGACAGATCGGTTCGATCCCCCAGCGGTGCTTGTGTTCGTCGAGGAAGGCGACGATCACTTCAGTCGGCGGTCGAACTCCGCCTTCGCGAAAAACGCTGTAGCAGAGCGAAGTATCTCCATCGACTGTCGTAGTTCGCGGTTCTCCTTCTCCAGGCGTCGGATGCGCGCCTCGGCGTCGACCGGCTCGGTCGGGAGCTCGTCGTCTTCGGCTTTGCGCACCCAGGTCCGCAGGGCTTCCTTGTGGACGCCGGTCTGCTCGGCGATCCGGTTGATGGCGCCGGTGCGGGTGTCGGGGTCGCGGCGGGCTTCGACGGCGAGTCGGGTCGCTCGCTCACGGAGTTCCTGGGGATATTTGTAGTTCGCCATGATGAGTCTGGGGTGATCCTTCCGGGGATATCTGGCTCACCCTCAATGAAACCAGGGACGATTCAGCCTACAGCGCCGAACCGGGCACCCCTCCACGGCACTGATGCACGAGCTGGCCGACCAGGCCGCCGCGACAGCAACTGGCAACCCATGCCGAGGTCTGCCGCGACAGCCTGAAGACTCCTTTGGATGAGGTCGGACTCTGCTACCTGCCGCTGTAGACCGGGAATACGCTGTGCTCGCCGTAGTCCTGAGCGTGCATGCTTCGCAGCACGTCCATGTCCTCGTCGGAGATCACGAAGTCCACCTTGGCGTTGCCGCGCATGTGCTCAGGGTTGGCCGTCTTGGGCAGCGACACGGTGCCCAGCTGCACGGTGTAGCGGATACACAGCTGCGGCACGGTTACCGAATACCGGTCGGCCATCGCCTTGACGTCTGGGTTCTTCAAGATCTCTCCATGGGCGATGGGTGAATACGCCTCCACGAGGATGTCCTTGCTCTCGCAGTAGCCGATGAGTTCGGTCGGGGTGTTGCCCGCGTGTACGAGGAGCTGGTTCACCTGCGGTGCAACGGTGCAGACCCGGACTCGTCGACGACGTCAGTTCGGTGTGGCAAGCGCACGGCAGCGGCTTCAGCGACAGTTTCCGCGAGGCGTCCACCGGAACCGACGGCAAGCAGTACCTGATCCCGTTCTTCTACTACCCGTGGGCCGTGTTCTACCGTCCCAGCCTCTGGCAGCAGCGCGGCTACGCGCCACCGAAGACGTTCGACGAATGGGTGACCCTGTCCAAGCGCATGCAGGCCGACGGACTCACCCCGATCGGGTCCGGTGTCCGCGACGGCTGGCCGCCGTTCGGCACGTTCGACTACCTCGACCTGCGCCTCAACGGTGTCGACTTCCACCGTTCCCTCCTCGCGGGAGAGGTGAGCTGGACCGACAACCGTGTCCGGTCGGTGTTCGACACCTGGCGTGAGATCCTGCCGTTCCACCAGCCGCAACCGTTGGGCCGCAAGATGTCCGAGGCGCAGCAGGCACTCCTCAACAAGGAGGTCGGCATGCTGGTGGCCGGCATGTTCGTCGCGCAGAGCTTCCCCGCGGGACCCGACCGGGAGGATCTGGACTTCTTCGCGTTCCCCGAACTCGATTCCGCTGTCGGAACTTCGGCGGTGGAGGCGCCGATGGACGGGTTCATGATGCGCAAGGACCCCCGCAACCGCGCCGGCGCCGAGCAGTTCCTGTCCTTCCTCACCGAAGCCGCGCCCGCGGTCGCCTATGCAGCACAGGATCCGCAGGCGATCCCCGCGCATCGTGACGCCGATCTGTCAGGTTTCTCTCCGCTCGTGCAGAAGTCGGCGGCCCTCGTTCGGGGTGCGGGGTCCATCACCCAGTTCCTCGACCGGGACACCCGCCCCGACTTCGCGTCCGTCGTGATGATCCCGGCGATGCAGCAGTTCCTGGGCAACCCGAACGACGTCGACGGCCTGGTCCGCAGCATCGAGCGACAGAAGACGGCGGTGTTCGGGCAATGACACTCGCACCCACATCTTCACCGGTGACCTTCCCGCCCTGCCCGGATGGCACCGACCTCCCGCCAGGCCAGGTGACGACATGACCAGCACTCTTCCCCGAAACGGCACCGAACGCGGACCCCATGCACCGAAGGTGCGCCGCAGTACCCGCGACCGATGGACCATCGCACTGATGCTCGGCATCCCGGCCGCGATCGTGCTCGGGTTCGTCTGGATCCCGACCGTGTTCACGGTGATCCTGTCGTTCGCACGCTGGGACGGCATCGGCGGCACGTCCACCATCGAGTGGATCGGCCCGCAGAACTACATCGACGCCGTCCAGGCGTACCCACCGTTCCAGCAGGCCCTCCACAACAACGTCCTCTGGCTGGCGTTCCTCTTCGTCGTCCCGACGATCCTCGGCATCTTCCTCGCGGTCTTGCTCGACCGGGGCCTGAAGGGCAGCCGACTGTATCAGAGCATCTTCTACATCCCCGTGGTGCTGTCGATGGCGCTGGTCGGGTTCGTGTGGCAGCTGATCTACTCCACCGACGGCGGCGTGCTCAACACCATCCTCGGCACCGACGTCGACTGGCTCGGCAACCCCGACGTCAACATCTGGGCCGTCATGGTCGCCGCGAGCTGGCGGCACACCGGCTACATCATGCTGCTGTACTTGGCCGGTCTCAAGGCCATCGACCCGTCGGTGCGCGAAGCGGCCCTCATGGACGGCGCGGGTCCGATCCGCACGTTCTTCCGCATCGTGTTCCCCCTGATGAAACCCACCAACCTGCTGATCATCGTCATCACCGTCATCGAGGCCCTGCGTGCCTTCGACCTCGTGTGGGTGATCAACAAGGGCCGCAACGGACTCGAACTCATTTCCGCCCTCGTCACCGCGAATGTGGTGGGCGAAGCGGGCCGGGTGGGTTTCGGTTCGGCCCTGGCGACGATCATGCTCGTGATCTCGCTGGTGTTCATAGCCTTCTATCTCTGGATCGTGTTGCGGAGCGACGACTGATGACCATGACCACACACCCCACCGACCACAGTGTGCCCGTCCAACCGACCGGGCCCCGCAACAAAGCCGCGGTGGCCGACCGGCGCCGGCTCAGTACCGCGCACGCGGCGATGTACCTCTTTCTCACCGCGCTCGCCATGTTGTGGGTATTCCCGCTGCTGTGGGCGCTCTACAACTCGTTCCGCGACTACGACTACGTCCTCACCCACGGCTACCTGTCGGTCGGCGGTTTCACGCTCAGCAATTACTCCGAGTCGTGGGAGGTCGGCGGGATCCCGCACTACTTCCTCAACTCGATGCTCATCACCATCCCGGCGGTGCTGCTGATCCTGTTCATCGGGTCGATGGCGGCGTTCATCCTGGCCCGGTTCCCGTGGAAGTTCAACGTGATCATGCTGGCGGTGTTCATCGCGGGCAATCTGCTGCCGCAGCAGACGCTGCTGACCCCGTTGTTCCGTCTGTACAACGCGGTTCCGTTGCCGTACTGGATGAGTTCGTCGGGCTCGCTCTACGACAGCTACTGGGGACTGATCCTGGTGCACGTCGCGTTCCAGACCGGGTTCTGCGTGTTCGTGCTGAGCAACTACATGAAGACGGTTCCCCCCGAACTGCTCGAGGCGGCGACGGTGGACGGCGCCGGGCTGTTCCGCCAGTACTGGCAGGTGGTGCTGCCGCTGTGCCGCCCGGCATTGGCCGCGCTCGCGACGCTCATGATCACCTGGATCTACAACGACTTTTTCTGGGCGCTGGCGCTGATGGTGAGCGGCGACAAGCTGCCGGTCACCACCGCACTGCAGAATCTGCAGGGCAGCTTCTTCACCGACACCAACCTGCTCGCCGCCGGATCGGTGCTCGTCGCATTGCCGACGGTGCTCGTCTTCGTTGCGCTGCAGCGGCATTTCGTGTCCGGCCTGACGATGGGAGCAAACAAGTGACCGCCCCGCTCGAGTCACGCGCACACCAATCCATCCCTGCGGTGTAGTACGTCGTCTTCTCACACTTTACGAATCGGAGATTTTCCCATGGTGCAGTCCACGTCCCCCGACGGTGCCTCGCACGGGTACGTCCATCTCACCGCCGGCGGCGTGTCCGTCGTGCTCGACCTCACCGGGGGACGGTTGCCGGCGATCGTGCACTGGGGTGCGGCGCTCGGCGACCTCACCCTCGCCGACGTACAGGCCTTGGCGCAGGCGAACATCGAGCCCCCGGCGGGCAATGTGGTCGACCTCCCGGTGCGGCTGTCGATACTCCCCGAACACCACACCGGGTGGGTGGGGAAACCCGGGATCGCAGGGCACCGGGACGGCGCAGACTGGTCGCCGCAGTTCACCACGTCGGCACTCGCGGTCGACGGCACCACGTACGAACCGGGAGCGGCCCCAGAACTGATCTCGCGCGGCGCGAGCGCCGTGCGGGTGACGGCCCGCGACACGGTCGCCGATCTCGGTCTGGTCCTCGACATCGAACTGCTGCCGCGTGGCCTCCTGAGGGCGCGCGCCGAGGTCACGAACGAGGGCGATTCCTTCTACGTCCTCGACGACCTCCAGCTCGCGTTCCCGGTCCCGCCGCAGGCCCGCGAGATCCTCGACTTCGCGGGCCGGTGGGGGAAGGAACGGATCCCGCAGCGCCGTGAACTCACCGTCGGCATCCACGAACGCGAAGGGCGGAAGGGACGCACCGGCCCGGACGCCGCGACGGTGCTCTCCGTCGGCGTGCCCGGATTCGGGTTCGGGCGCGGCGAGGTGTGGGGCACCCACGTCGCGTTCAGCGGCAACCACCGGCACTACGCCGAACGTCTCTTCACCGGTTTCCAGGTTGTCGGTGGCGGAGAACTACTTCTGCCGGGCGAGGTACGGCTCGCGGACGACGAGAGCTACGAAACGCCCTGGGTCTACGGCGCCTACGGCGTCGGCCTCGACGACCAGGCACATCGCTTCCACGACTACCTCCGGTCCCGTCCCACGCACCCACGGCGCGCGCGCCCGGTCACGATCAACGTGTGGGAGGCCGTCTACTTCGACCACGACCTGGCCCGGTTGACGGACCTGGCGGATCGCGCGGCGAAGCTCGGCGTCGAGCGTTATGTGCTCGACGACGGCTGGTTCAGGTACCGGCGCAACGATCTGGCGGGCCTGGGGGACTGGTACGTCGACGAGACGGTGTGGCCGGACGGTCTGCATCCGCTCGTCGATCACGTGCGTTCCCTCGGCATGGAGTTCGGCCTGTGGTTCGAACCGGAGATGATCAACCTCGATTCCGACCTCGCGCGGGAGCATCCCGAGTGGGTCATGGCGACCGGCGGGCGCACGCCCGTGCCGTCACGGAACCAGCAGGTGCTCAATCTGGGGATCCCCGAGGCGTACGACCACATCCTCGAGCGGATGTCCGCGATCCTCGCCGAGTACGACATCGCCTACATCAAGTGGGACCACAACCGCGACCTGATCGATGCCGGCACCGCACCGCACGGCCGCGCCGGCGTCCACGACCAGACCCTCGCGACCTACCGGCTGATGGACGAACTGAAGCGCCGCTTCCCCGGACTGGAGATCGAGTCCTGCTCGTCGGGCGGAGCGCGGGTGGACCTCGGCATCCTCGAGCGCACCGACCGCGTCTGGGTCTCGGACTGCATCGATCCGCTCGAGCGTCAGCAGATGAACCGGTGGACGATGCAGCTGCTTCCCCCCGAACTGCTGGGCTCGCACATCGCGTCCGGAATCTCCCATACGACGGGCCGGTACCACCGCCTGTCGTTCCGGGCGGGGACGGCGCTGTACGGGCACCTCGGGATCGAGTGGGATCTCGCGACCGCCACCGACGACGAGAACGCACAGCTCGCGGTGTGGATCGACCTGTACAAGCGGCACCGTGAACTCCTGCACACGGGAACGATGGTGAGGGCCGACGAGATCGACCCGACCCTGCTCGTCTACGGTGCGGTCGCGGCGGACCGGGCGGAGGCGCTGTTCTTCCTCGCGTACGTGGGGCGCTCCGGGGTGTCACCGCGGGGCAGGTTCACGCTGCCCGGGCTCGACCCTGACCGGCGCTATCGGGTGCGTCCCGTCTTCGCCGATGCACCGGACGAGGGCCTGAAACCGCCCGCGTGGTTCAACCTGCCGACGCGGAATCTGCCGACCGTCACCACACCGCCCGGCGGCGAACGAGCCGACGGACTGTCCGCAGGGAGCGAAGTTCCCGGCGTCTCCATGACGGGCCAGGTCCTCGCCGTCGTCGGTCTGCAGACACCCGCCTCGTTCCCCGACGACGTCGTCGTGCTCCGGGTGACGGAAGAAAACTAGCAAGGGCAGAACGCCACTGGCATCGTGCTCACGTTCCATGGACGTGGGCCGACGCCGCACAGCCATCAACTGCTGTCGGACAGGCACATTGACTGCGCGACGAATCTACCTTCGCGCGGTAGCCAAAATCCCGGATGACCGGCGACAAACCCCAAGGCAGATCGTCCCGCCCAGCACGCGAAGGAGCAATGCACATGAAACTACTCGTCACCGGCGGGGCCGGGTACGTCGGCAGCGTCTGCGCGAAGAGACTGCTCGAAAGCGGCCATCAGGTCGTCATCGTCGACGACCTGTCGACCGGTAACGCTGACGCGGTCCCCGCGGGTGCAAAGTTCATCGAAGACGACGTCGCACGCGCGGCGGGTCGCGTGCTCGCAGACGGAACATTCGATGGGGTGCTGCACTTCGCGGCCCGCTCACTCGTCGGCGAATCCGTCGAGTCCCCCCATACGTACTGGCGAACCAACGTCGTCAAGACCCTGGATCTCCTCGAAGCGATGCGATCCGCTGGCACCACCAAGCTGGTCTTCTCCTCCACCGCAGCCACGTACGGGACCCCGGAACTCACCCCCATCACCGAAGACGCACGAACCCGTCCCACCAACCCATACGGAGCAACGAAACTCGCCATAGATCACGCGATAACCTCGTATGCAGCGGCCTATGGACTGGCTGCCTGCAGCCTGCGCTACTTCAACGTTGCCGGTGCCTATGCCGGACTCGGGGAAAACCGAGTCGTGGAAACACATCTGATTCCGCTGGTGCTGCAGGTCGCTGCCGGTCACCGCGACGAAATTGCGGTGTACGGCACCGACTGGCCGACCCCGGACGGTACCGCCGTACGCGACTACATCCATATTCGTGACCTCGCCGACGCGCACCTGCTCGCCCTGACATCAGTGCAACCCGGACAACACCAGATCTACAACCTCGGCACCGGGACGGGATTCAGCGTGCGTGAGGTGATCTCGGCCTGTGAACGCGTGACCGGCGAGTCGATTCCGGCACGAAACGCCGCGCGCCGTGCGGGCGACCCTGCTGTCCTCATTGCTTCCGGTCAGCGGGCGCAAACCGAACTCGGCTGGACCCCTGAACATGCCGATCTCGACGAGATCGTTGCCGATGCCTGGACATATCTACAGTCGCTGGGCGAACGAGCCCATGGCACACGACGCTCGACTGTCGACAATTCCAGCACGACGGGTGGGGCACCGCTCCACAACACCGACCACTCGGCGCGGGAAAGCCGAACTGCTCGGACCTCCTGAGCACCCCCGAAATACATCCCATCTACCATGAGGAGTTCACCACCATGGGAGCAATGAGTCCCTGGCATTGGGCGATCGTCGCCCTCGTTGTCGTCGTTCTGTTCGGTTCGAAGAAACTCCCCGACGCCGCCCGCGGACTGGGTCGCTCCATGCGGATCTTCCAGAGCGAAGTCAAGGAAATGACCAACGAACCCGCGACCGCACCTACCTCGGAAACGACGCCATCGGCTCGGCGCACTGTCCCGGGAATCGATCGGCCACTCTCAGGCATCGGTGATCCGTCGCCCACCGCCGCAGAAGCAAGAGTCTGACGGCTCTGTCACATCATCGGTCACCGTGATGCGCCAGTACCGCCCGGACAGTGGCGCTGGGCAGGTGGGCGCTCACCGCGTGGGGACTTTCAGCTGGAATGCGGCGGTGATGTGCGGATGCTCCCCTACAGGAGCTCCGATCAGGGAATGCAATACCGCAGGTGCCAGCAGCGGACCGGAGTGTCGATGACACGCGTCGGTGGCGGACGCGGCGAAGTTGGGGACACGCGAACACTCGAGCTCCCGACCTCATTCAGAGAAAAGTCCCGCACTATCGGGGGCCTTCGTGCTTCGGCGTGCTGCCGTACGAGGTGATGTGAGGATTCCTCGCCCCGAAGGTCGGCGTCAGCGAGAGTGCGCGATCACCGGTTGCTTTCCGTTCTTCGTGGGGGACGACCAGACCCCGTTTCGTCCCTCCTCCGACCAGGACGAACGGGAGCCCTCGCCTGCCCGAAGGTCGGGCCGGGTAGCAGGTACTACTCCCGCGCCCGTACCCGTACCCGTACCCGATTCTTCCCGCTCCGGGTTTTCCCCCGTCGACCTCGGGTACGCGGTCGGCATCCGAGGAAAGGAGTTGTGCGATGACCAGCGACGAGACCGGCACGGTGACCGGCACCAAGGACAAGGACTACAACCTGCTCTGGTTCGTCGAGGCCTGCCTGAGCAATGCCCTGCGGCTGGACACCTACATCGACGACGCCGAGCGGGAGGACGACCAGGAACTGGTCGAGCTGTTCCGCAAGGCTCAGGCCGAGAGCCGTAAGGGCGCCGAGCAGGGCAAGGCGCTGCTCGCCACCCGTCTGGGCACGGCCTCCTAGCGGAGTTCGGCCGCCGGTGGACCGAACGCCGCCTGCCCCCGAGAGACCGCCGGGGCAGGCGGCGCGATCGGTGCCCCCGCGGGGTACGGCCGGCCGGTTCGTCAGGCAGGCACCGGTCACCGGCTGCAGCAGGTGCCGTCGCCCCCGGATGGGTCGAGCGGGGAGGGCTGCACCGGACCGGACGCGGCGGTCACCGTCCTGTCCTGGGGTCGGAGCCGCGGGCGACGATCTGCTCCGCGAGCGTGGCCACCGGCGTGTTCGTGTGCTGCGACAGCGTCACCAGCATCTCGAAGGCCCGGTCCGCCCCGACCGAGAAGCGTTCCATCAGCATGCCCTTGGCCTGCCCGATCAGATCGCGACTGGCCAGTGCCGACCGCAGCTGCCTCTCGCGGCGGCCGGCGGTGATCGCGATCGCCGCGTGCGCGGCCAGGACCTCCCCGATGGTGACGGCCTCGTCCCCGAACGCATGGGCGGTTCTGGCCAGCACGTTCAGCGCGCCGGCGGTGTCGGTGCGGGTGTAGAGCCGGAACGAGACGATGCTGTGCACCCCGGCCTGCACCGCCGCCCGGGTGAACCGCGGCCACCGCTTCTCGCCGGTGAGGTCGTCGCTGCGGGTGACGAACCCGTCCACGGCCGCCTCGACACACGGCCCCTGCCCGAACCGGACCTGCAGCGCGTCCAGTTCCGCCGGTAACGCCGAGGTCGATGCGTGCGACTCGTACCTCCCGTGCCCGGCGAGGGTCAGGATGTCGGCGCTGTCCGCGCCCGGAATCAGCTCGACCGCCGCCCGGGTCACCCGCTCGAGGGTGCCGTCCAGATCCGTCGGGGCGGTCCAGGACCGGGCCAGCTCGGCCATCATCGTGCCGAGGGTGTCGTGGTCGAAATCGGTCACCGATCCCACCGTTCTTCGCGCCCCTGGGTCGGTACCTCGCCACGCTGTGTCGCATTCGGGTCACGCGAAGAAACCACCGGAGGCGCCCTGCGCCTCACCGCGAACCCTACGCTCCCGCCGATGCCCGGGGTCGTGGAGATCGATGCCGACCAGTACCGGACCGGGCAAGGCCCGTGCCTCGCGGCCGCCGGCACCGGCCGGGTCGTGCGGGTGCGGGTCGACGACCTGCCCGAGCGCCGGCCCGCCTTCTCCGCCGCCGTCCGCGGGATCGGGGTGCGCAGCTATCTGTCCGCGCCGCTCCGTCTCGGCGGCGAGCACGTCGGTGCCCTCCATCTCTACAGCTACCACGACCACGGGTTCAGCGACCTCGACGCGGTGCTGCTGAAGATTCACACCGGCTTCGGCGAAACCCTCGTCGGCCTGTCCCGCGACCTCGACCGGGCCCGCCACGAGGTCGACACTTTGACCACGGCCCTGACCACCCGCGGGGTCATCGAACAGGCCAAGGGTGTCCTGAGGGCCCGGCGCGGGCTTTCCGGGGACTCCGCCTTCGAGGCCCTGGTCGAGATCTCCCAACGCGACAACGTCAAACTCGCCGTCATCGCCCGGCGGATCGTCACCGAACTCGACCACCCCCGCCGCTGACTCGGCTCCGTGCCGGCGTCCGGAAGGGCGGAACCCGGCCCCCCGCGAACCGGACGAGGACGACCCGCCCCCGACCGAAGGGGCGTCCACCCCGTGCCGTCGAACCCTTCAGCGACAAGAACGGGAGAAAACGAAAAACGAAATCACCGGACCGAAGACCGCCCCGGCAAGCCCGGGAATCCTCGAACAGACCCCGGCGCCTCAAGGGCCGGGTGCGGGCGGGTCCGTCACGGGGAACCGTCGTCGCTGCCCGGTGGTGCGGTGGGTAACCCGAGGCGGTCCTGGATGCGGTCGATCTTGCGTTCGATGCGTTCCATGTCCTCGGCCTCGACCTTGAAGATCCAGTGCCGAGCACCCATCAACAGGATGGCCTGAAACACCCGTTGCCACCATTCACTCTGCCGGTTCTCGAAGCTCCCCGCGAAGAATTCGGGCCGATAGTCGGTCCCGTGCGAGTGCTGCTCGTTGCGGAAGCCGAGCATCCGGGTGACGAACCGGGCGAGCCGGGACCCCGGAAGCAGCAGCACCGGCCCCTACACCGCACCCCACCGTCACACAGGTGCCGCACCACGACTCCCCTTCCCTCGGGGAGATTCCGGATCCGACGGTATCGGGCGGCGACCGTTCGGACGGTGACCGGCGGCGGCGCGGCGCGAAGTCCCGTCGGGGTGTGGAGCGCAGCGGTCCGGGTATTCGCGGATGTACGGATCATCCGAGTCGAGGAGGCAGGTCATGCCGCGGTCGTCGATCAAGGACGAGAAGGTGTACGAGGAGGTACGCGAGGGCGGCGCGTCGAAGCAGAAGGCGGCGCGGATCGCGAACGCGGCCGCCGAGCGGGGTCGGTCCGGGACCGGCCGTAAGGGCGGAAAGTCGCCGGCGTACGAGGACTGGACCGTCGACGAGCTGAAGAAGAAGGCCAAAGAAGTCGGTTTGTCCGGCTACTCGTCGAAGCGCAAGGGGGAGCTGATCGACGCCCTGCGCAACCATTGACGCTCCGGTCGAGCCGCCACCGCCGGAGACGCGCGCACGCCCTCACCGGAGCGGTCGCGTCCGGCTGCCCTCACCGGAGCACCCCGGGTGGGTAGGGCGCTCGGCAACGGCGACATCCATTGCCGGCACGGCGGTGCGTGCGCCGAGCCGGCGGGTACTCCCCCCACGGGCACGCCTGTGCCTGCCCGTGACGAGAAGGGAGAACGATCATGGCCGAGCAGCAACGTGACGTGATCGAGGTACTCACCCACGATCACCGTGAGGTCGAGCGGATGTTCGCCGAACTGGAGGGCCTCGACGATTCCGGCGGCGAGACCGCCCGCGCCCGCAGGAAGGACTTGGTCGATCAGGTGACGATCGAGCTGATCCGGCATTCGGTGGCCGAGGAGGCCGAGGTGTATCCGGCGGTGAAGAAGAAGGTCAGCGAGCCGGAGGCGGAGCGCGCCAAGCACGAGCACGCCGAGGCGGAGGAGACGATGAAACGTCTCGAACGTCTGGTCCCGGGGGATCCGGAGTTCGACACCGAGTTGGCGTTGTTGATGCGCGAGGTCCGCGCTCATGTCGCGGAGGAGGAGGGCGAGATCTTCCCGCACCTGCGCACCGTCTTCAGCCCGGAAGAACTGATCGACCTCGGCCGCAAGGTGGAGGCGGTGAAGAAGATCGCCCCCACCCGGCCTCATCCGTCGGCGCCGGACGAGCCTCCCGGTGACAAGATCCTCGGCCCGGTCACCGGACTGCTGGACCGGCTGCGGGATGCGGTGTCCCGGCGGGGTACCGAACGCTGACCTCGGCGCCGTCACCCGGTCCCGCGACCGGATCCACCACCGGGTCGCGGCGGCCCTGGTGCTGCTGCGACCGACCCCCGTATCACTACCGAGTTCAACGCCGGTATCGAGGCGCTGTTCACCGACCGCGCTGCCCCCTGTCGGAGTGCGCGTCGCCACGCGACTGCGGCCATGAAGACCGACCATCGGTGGGCTCCCGGCACCGGCGGCGAAACAGGGTGAGACAAAGTATCTTTCGGGGGCGAAAGTCATGACCTCCCGGCCTATAGTGAAGGTGCTGCAGGTACCGGCGAGTCGGGCTCGACGGTCCGAGGCAGCGGGAAAGACTATGTTCTCGTCGCGCTGGGCACATTCTCGCGCAAGCGTGGCGGCCGGGAAGGACAGGCCGGGTCATGACCGCGCACCAGCGTCTGACACACGCACACCGGTGGACCACCGCCGCGCTGGAAAATCTGGTCCAGGCCCTGGCCGGCCACGCGGATCCGGCCTTGCCGTGCACCGAGCGCGAGGCGGCGTCGACCGGGTCGGCGCGCCGGCGCGAGGCGGGCACGGTGGACTGGTCGGTGCGGGTGTGCTCCCTCCGGGATCCGACCACGACGTTGGGCTGGGTGTCGGTGACCACCGCGGCCCGGGTGTCCGAGATCCAGGTGCGGGCGGCGGCCACAGTACAGGCCGCACACCTCTACGGCCGCGACGCGGAGATCACCCAAATCCTGTTCGCCGGCTGACCGAAGGCGCCCCCACGGGCCGCCCCGCAGGGCCGCTGCTCCCGGCGGTGGTCTCTGCCGGGCTCCGAAACACCGCCGCCGAGGCGGATGCCCTGCCCGCCTTCCGCGGGATCCCGATGCGCCCCAGGCGGTAGCCGCCCGGCGCCGGCCCGGCCGTGCGGACCGAACCCGTCGTCGACCGCGACCGGGGGCGCGCCCGGCCGGAGGGGACCGGCGCAGCGACCTTCTCGACGTAGGGTGCGAGGTGCGGATCCCGCCGACGCAGGCGGTGCACACCGAGTCGATCCGGGAGATGTCCGAAGACGGGGGCGCCCTGATGACCGCGCACCCCGACCGTCGCCGGTCGGAATCGAGGACGCCATGCCCGACGACCCGCTCGACTTCGACGAGGGACTCGAACTGCTCACTCTCCCCCCGGGAGCTGACGCAGGCACTGCGCGAGGTGTCGGACACCACCGCCCTGCTGCGTGAAGACCTCCGGCACGCACCCGGCCGACCCGACTGGACGATCCACCACGACGCCACCTACCACCGGCTCCGCGACCACGACCTCGCCGCGATCGACCGGGCCGTGCAGCACGGCGTGTCCGACGGTCTGCTCCGCCGGCCTGTAGAACGACGCCGACCTTCCCTGGGCGGGACATCAGAAGGGGCGAGAGCGGCCCTCGAGGGTGGGTGCCCCCGCCGCACCAGGGGTGTCCGTCTTGGAGGGGGTGTCCGTCTCGGAGGAGTAGGAGATGGACAGGGGCCGGCGGCCGTGCCGGTCCGGCCTCCGAACGTAGACGACCCCACCGGAGTTCGCGGGGTCAGGTACGCACGCCGGCGGGGTCTCGGTCGCCGTCCAGGAGGATAGGCGACGGCCTCGCCCACCAGGATAAAACCGGCCGAGGCGCGCAGAGGTGCGAATCGGGCCATCCCCCACGACCTGTCCCGGGCGCACCGCCGGTGGTACCGCGGTGCGCAGTATCGAGCCCTACACCCAGCGCCTCGCCGATGCCGGAGCTGTTGCCTCGGTCGGCAGCCGCGGCCACTGCACGACAACACCCTCGCCGAGGCGTTCACCGCGCTGTTCGAGGCCGAGGCGGTGCGCAACAAGGGCCACGCGTCGGCTGCCGTGCCCGGGGCATCTCGGTGCGCACCCGGGACTGGGCGTTTCGGGATGGGGGAGCGGTCGTCGACCGCGTCCCGACGGGGCCGGTGTGCGCAAGTGATCGGGCCGATGGGGGCGGCACGGGGCGGCGTGGGACGGGTGGAATTCGGGGTGTGACCGACCTTCGGAGAAGCCTGGCTTCTCCTCACCCGGTACCGGCCAGGTGAGTACGGGGGCCGGTCACCTGCCTTCCCACGGCGCTCTCGCGCACCCGAGGTGTCGTCGCGGCCCGGGGACCGCCCGGACCGGCACCTGAGGTGTCCCGCCCCGCCGCCCCCGCCGGCGTGCGGAACACTCGACGGACCCGGACCCGGCGCAGCCGACACCGCGACCGGGGCACCGGGCCCCGGAGGGGGCGAGCGCGCTCAGCTCAACCCGACACCGAGACCGAACGTGACGCTCAGCCGCTCGAGGAACGCGTCGACCGCGACGCCCAGATCGAATCCGGCAGACATCGGACTCCCCTTCCCTCTCGACGACCCCGACCCGAACCCCGTCTATTGCCGTCGAAAATCAACGCCACCAACAGAATTCGGGTAGTACCCGCGGAGGGGGCGCGCGGCGGTGGCGCGGGCTGCCGTTTCTGAACCCGCACCACCTGGACGCAGCGCTCACCCATCCCTGGGCAGCGGCGGGGTGTGGAGCAACTCCGAGCACACCGGGGATCCCGCGCCGACGCGTGGCGGGATGCGGACCGAGCCGAGCGGGCCAGTACCGCGGCACCGATGGTCGGTACGCGGGGGAGAGCGACGCGCATCGATGAATCTTCCCGCGCCGGCGGGCCGGGCACACCGGTCCCCGGTGCGGCGGGGCTTCGTCGAGACCACTCGCGTGCCCGTATCACCCAGGAGTCACCGGTCGGTGCCGGAGCAGCATGTGCCGGGTTGGCGGCGTCCAGCTCTCCGATCCGTGGGGGTCGCGTATCCGTACCGGGACCGGACCAGCAGTCTCAACGCCACCCAGGCGAAGCCGAACGCGGACGGCACGTACACGTTCGTGATCTCGGGCCACGACCCCGGCGTGTACAACTGGCTCGATCCGAACGGCCACGATTCGGGAATGATCGCGGTGCGCTGGCAGTCGCTGACCGGCCGGCCGGCCGTCGACGAGGCGCTGCGCAGCTCGTCGGTCGTCAGGCTCGGCGCGCTGTCCGCGAGCCTGCCGGCCGGAACGGCGGTCGTCGACGCAGGCGAGCGGAGGGCGCAGCAGACACAGCGGGCGGCCGACTTCGACCGCCGGTTGACGCAGTGACCCGGTGCGGTGACGGTCGTGGCGGGGCACCGGGAACAAATCCCACCACGACACCTTCCCACCGCGGCCGACACCGTGCAGGCGCTGACGCCGGGCACGGGCGTCACCGAGACCGGCGGCCGCCGGTGGTGCGGCCGTCGGTGCCGCGAGGCCGCTGCCGGCGCCGCGGGACAGCTGCCGGCGCTTCAGTTGGGGGAGGTGGTGCCGGCGCGGACCGGCTGGGTCGAAGGCTGGGGGCGGCAGGAGGCGAGCCCGGCGGAGTTCGTAGGTCAGGGCGCACTCTGGCGGGGTGGCTCCGTGCTTCTCAGGGGTGTCGGGTCGGTCTGACGCGCCAGCCGGGGTGGGAGCACCGGGGATTTCGTCTGTGTTGGAC
>NZ_JAALEH010000140.1:0-9935 GCF_011058195.1 Rhodococcus sp. 14C212
ACCGGGCAGCCCGCCGCCCCCACCCCCGCGTGACGACAGCGCCGGACGGCGGGACGACGACCCCGACCGGCCGCCCGCACTGCCCCAAGCCGTCGGTGGCGACGGCCTGAGCAGGCTGGCTCTGAGCAAGCGCCGCAAACGCCGGCGCCTCGCGACCGTGGGACGCACCGCCCTGGCGTTGCTGTCCGTGCTGACCCTCGTCGGCAGCGGCCTGGTGTGGGGCTACGTGCGTTCCACCGAGGCCGGATTCGCCCAGATCGCGGCGCTGGACACCGAATCCACCGACATCGTCGACCCCGGCGGGCAGACCGGCGACGAGACCTACCTGATCATCGGCACCGATACCCGTGCCGGGGCGAGCGGGGCAATCGGTGCCGGCACCGTCGCCGACGCCGAGGGCGCACGCGCCGACACCGTCATCCTCGTCAACATCCCCGCCGACCGCAGTCGCGTCGTCGCCGTTTCCTTTCCGCGCGACCTGGACGTGACGCGGCCCGTGTGCCGGGGCTGGGACAGCACCACCGGCGAGTACACGTCGGAGACGTTCCCCGCCGCCGAGGGCGACAAGCTCAATGCCACCTACGCGCTGGGCGGGCCCAAGTGCCTGGTGAAGGTGATCCAGAAGCTGTCCGGCCTGAAGATCGGGCACTTCGTCGGAATCGACTTCGCCGGCTTCGAGAGCATGGTCAACGAGGTCGGCGGCGTCGAGGTGTGCACGCCCACCCCCCTCGTCGACGGGGAGCTCGGCACCATCATCGAGGCCGCGGGCACCCACACCCTCGACGGCCGCCGGGCCCTGGACTACGTGCGGGCCCGCAAGGTCGAGTCGGAGGGCAACGGCGACTACGGGCGTATCACCCGGCAGCAGAAGTTCCTGTCGTCGCTGCTGCGCTCGGCCATGTCGAACAAGGTCCTGTTCGACCCCGGCAAACTGAACGGATTCATCAACGCGTTCACCCGCGCCACGTTCGTCGAGAACGTCGACACCGAGTCCCTCGTCCGGCTCGGCCGCTCGCTGCAGAGGGTCGAAGCGGGCGCCGTCACCTTCCTCACCGTGCCGACAGCCGGAACCAACGAGTGGGGCAACGAGATTCCGCGTCTCGACGACATCAAGGCGATCTTCGACGCGATCATCGACGACGAACCGCTCCCCGGCGAGAAACGCGATGTTCCCGAGCCGGCATCGTCCGCGCCGTCGGCAGCCCCCCTGCCTGCACAGACCGCGGTGGACCCCTCGACGGTGTCGGTGCAGGTGTCCAACGCCTCCGGCGAATCCGGCCTCGCGGCCCGGACCGCGGAAGAACTCGGCGCCTACGGTTTCCCGATCTACAGCGTCGGCAACTACTCCGGCACGAGCAAGGAGACCGTCGTCCGCTTCTCCCCCGGACAGGAAGCCGAGGCGTTGACGCTGGCCTCCGCAGTTCCGGGGGCCGTGCTGCAGGAGTCCCAGGACCTCGGCGGCATCGTGGAACTCGTCCTCGGCACCGGGTTCGTCGGCAGCATCGCTGCTCCGACCGAGATGGGCTCGGTCCTGCCGACGGTGCCGATCCAGGCCGCCGAGGAGAACGAGCTGCCGGTCGACCTGTCGATCACCAACGCGGGCGACGATTCCTGCGCCTGAGCAGCACCTCGAGCCCGTCCATTCACCCGGCGTTCACCCGCTGCTCGTGACTCGGCTTTGTCTGCGCCGTAGTCTGTGTCATTATGCGCGTCGTATACCACGAACAGATGACCGAGCTCGCCGATCTCCTCGGAGAGATGGCGGGCCTTGCGGGCCTTGCGATGGAGCGGGCCACCCAGGCGCTGCTCCAGGCGGATCTGGCGCTCGCCGAGACCGTGATCGGCGAGCACGACAAGATCACCGACCTGAGTACCCAGTGCGAGGAGAAGGCCTTCTCGCTCCTCGCCCTCCAGGCTCCGGTCGCCGGTGATCTGCGTTCTGTGGTCAGTGGCATCCAGATCGTCGCCGACATCGACCGGATGGGTGCGCTGGCACTGCACGTCGCAAAGGCGACGCGACGCCGGCACCCCAAACATGTTCTGCCCGAAGAGGTCAACGGCTACTTCGCCGAGATGGGCCGGATCGCAGTCTCGCTCGGCGCAGCGACCAGGGAGATCCTCGAGACGCGCGATCCCGAGCGGGCGGCCCGGCTCCACCAGGAGGACGAGGCGATGGACGATCTCCATCGTCACCTGTTCACCGTGCTCATGGACCGGGAGTGGAAGCACGGCGTGGCCGCGGCTGTGGATGTGACACTGCTGGGCCGGTTCTACGAGCGGTTCGCCGACCACGCCGTCGAGGTGGGCCGTCGCGTGATCTTCCTGGTCACCGGCAAGCTCCCCACCGACGAGGATTTCCGGGCGATGCGTGAGCGCGTCGACAAGCTCACGGTGTATCCGCAGGACCAGTAACCCGACGCGGAAAGGCCCCGCCCGGAGCTTCCGGGCGGGGCCTTTCCGCGTCCGCGGTGCCGAAGTCGCAGCGGCTCAGCCGAAGCGGCCGGAGATGTAGTCCTCCGTGGCCTTCTGGGTGGGGTTCGAGAAGATCTTCTCGGTGTCGTCGATCTCGACGAGCCGGCCCGGCTTGCCGGTGGCCTCGAGGTTGAAGAACGCGGTCTGATCACTCACACGCGCGGCCTGCTGCATGTTGTGCGTGACGATCACGATGGTGTAGTCCTGCTTCAGCTCAGCGATCAGGTCCTCGATGGCGAGGGTGGAGATCGGGT
This sequence comes from Rhodococcus sp. 14C212, assembly GCF_011058195.1. Taxonomy (NCBI): domain Bacteria; kingdom Bacillati; phylum Actinomycetota; class Actinomycetes; order Mycobacteriales; family Nocardiaceae; genus Rhodococcus; species Rhodococcus sp. 14C212. The sequence continues at coordinate 2,727 of NZ_JAALEH010000140.1, forward strand.
CGAGAGCGGAGCACGGCTCGTCCATGAGGAGCACCTCCGGCTGCACCGCAATGGCGCGGGCGATGCACAGACGCTGCTGCTGGCCGCCCGACAGGCCGCCGCCGGGCTTGTCGAGGCGGTCCTTGACCTCGTTCCACAGGTTCGCGCCGCGCAGCGACCGCTCGGCGATCTCGTCGAGCCTGTTCTTCTCGCGCACGCCCTGCAACTTCAGGCCGGCGACGACGTTGTCGCGGATCGACATGGTGGGGAACGGGTTGGGGCGCTGGAACACCATGCCGATCGTCTTGCGGACGCCGACCGGGTCGACGGACGAGTCGTAGATGTCCTCGCCGTCGAGCAGCACGGAGCCCTCGACGCGGGCACCGGGGGTCACCTCGTGCATGCGGTTGAGCGAGCGCAGCACGGTGGACTTGCCGCAGCCCGACGGTCCGATGAACGCGGTGACGTTCCGCGGGGGGACGGACAGCGTCACGTCGGAGACGGCGTGGAACTTGCCGTAGAAGATGTTGACGTCCTTGAGGTCCAGACGCTTGGCCATTACCGGCTCCCTACTGGTGTATCGAAATCGAAGGGTGTGTACATGAGGTGACCTACTTGGTGCGCACCTGGGAGAAGTGGCCGACCGCCTTGGCAACGATGTTGAGGATCGCGATGACGAGGATGAGGGTCAGGGCGGCGCCCCAGATCCGCATCGTGCCAGCGTCGGTCGGGTTGTTCATCTCCGCCACCATGACACCGGGCAGGCTGCCCATCTCGCCGCCGAACAGGTTGAAGTTGATGAACGGCGCGTAGCCGACGAGGATCAGCAGCGGAGCGGTCTCGCCCATGACGCGGGCCAGGGCCAGCATGACGCCGGTGATGATGCCGGGCAGCGCGGTCGGAATCACGATGCGCGCGATGGTCTTCCACTTGGGCACACCGAGGGCGTAGGAGGCCTCGCGCAGGTCCTGCGGCACGATCCGGAGCATTTCCTCGGTGCTGCGCACCACCACGGGAACCATGAGCAGGACCAGCGCCAGGGACACCGCGAAGGCGGACTTCGGGAAACCGAAGGTGGCGATCCACAGGGCGTAGATGAAGAGTGCGGCAACGATGGAGGGGACACCGCTGAGGATGTCCACCATGAAGGTGGTGATCCTGCCCAGTCGCGTGCCGGCACCGTACTCCACGAGGAAGATCGCCACGAAGATGCCGATCGGGATGGAGATCACCGCACACACCAGGCCCTGCAGCAGGGTTCCGATGAGAGCGTGGTAGATGCCACCGCCCATCGCGGACGCGGACAGACCGCTCAAGGAATTGGTGAACCAGGTGGCGCTGGTCAGGGCGGGAAGGCCCTTGACGATCACGGTGATCAGCACCCAGGCCAGCGGCACGAGAGCGACCAGCACCGACACGGTGACCAGGACGGTGGCGGTGAGATCCGAGACGCGCCGACGGGTGCCGACACCCCGGAAGGTGGGGCCCTTGACCGGCGTCTCGAGGAGAGTGGTCGTCATGGCTTCAGTCCTTCTTTCCTGCGACGACCGCACGCGCCGCGGCGTTGACCACGAAGGTCAGCACGAAGAGCACCAGACCCGCGGCGATGTAGGCGCCGGCCTGGATGTCGTTGTTGAACTCGGCGTAACCGAGGGCGATCTTCGAGGCGATGGTGGCACCGCCGTCGAACAGCGACCACGAGAACGGCTGCGACGTGGTGCGCAGGATCAGGTACAGGGCCATGGTCTCGCCGAGTGCACGGCCGAGACCGAGCATCGAGCCGCTGATGTAGCCCGACTTGCCGAACGGGATCACCGTGGTCTTGACGACCTCCCAGCGCGTCGCACCGAGAGCGAGCGCCGCCTCGATATGGGACGTCGGCGTCTGCACGAACACCTCCCGGCTCACCGCGGCGATGGTCGGCAGGATCATCACGGCGAGCACGATGCCCGCGGTGAAGATGGTGCCGCCACCGAGGATGGAGCCCGAGCCGGACGCGAAAAGCGGGAACCAGCCGAGACTTTCGTTGAGCCACATCGCCAGCGGCCGGATCGCGGGGGCCAGGACCAGCAGGCCCCACAGGCCGTAGACGATGGACGGTACGGCGGCGAGCAGGTCGATGACGTACGCCAGGGGCTTCTTGATGCGCTCGGGGCAGTACGAGGTGAGGAAGATCGCGATGCCGAGTGCGACCGGCATCGCGAGCAACAGCGCGAAGAACGACACCAGCACGGTCACCTGGAACAGGTCGAGGACGCCGAACGCCATCGCGGCGATGTCCTGGGTGACCCACTCGCGGCTGGTGAGGAAGTTGACGGTGTTGCGCTGCAGCGCCGGCACCGCACGCCAGACGAGGAACACGCCGATGGCCGCGATGATCACCGAGATGAGAACGGCGGACCCGGAGGCCAGCGAACGGAAGATCCGGTCGCCCGGTCTGGTCAGCGGCCTGCTGTCGCCGCGCGCTGGGGTGGTAATCGTGGCCTCCGGGGTGTTGCCGTGCGGACCGCCCGCCCCGGGCCCGGCATCGCTGCCGGACCCGGGAGTGCGAGGTGCGGATTTGGTGGGCGCGTCACTCATCTGCGCTCGCGATCTCTCTCTGCTGGGGATTGACGGTACGGTCCGCGGCGCTCATCGGCTAGGCGATGGCGTTGATCGACTCGGTGAGCTTCGCCTTGAAGGACTCGGGCAGCGGCACGTAGCCCTGCTCGGCGAGGCCTTCCTGGCCCTCGTTGGCGGCGCTGACGAGGAACGACTTCACGGCCGCGGAGGTGTCGGCATCGTAACCGGCGGAGCACACGATCTCGTAGGTCGCGAGCATGATCGGGTAGGCCCCTTCCTGCTTCGTGCCGAAGATCGAGGTCAGGTCGAGCGTCAGGTCGCCCTCACCGGTCGGAGCGAAGGTCGCCGCCTCGATGGCCTTCGACGCGGTCTCGTCGGTCAGCTCCACCGCGCCGGATCCGTTGTCGATCTGCGCGACGTTCAGGCTGTTCTGGTCGGCGAAGGACTTCTCGACGTAGGTGATCGCGCCGGGTGCGCTGGCGACGGCCTGGGCGACACCGGCCGATCCCTTGGCGCCTTCACCGACACCGCCGGTGAAGTCGGAACCGGCGCCGGTGGTCCAGGCACCGTTCGAGGCGGCCTCGAGGTACTTCTGGAAGTTGTCGGTGGTGCCCGACGAATCCGAGCGGACGATCGGGGTGATGGCCGAATCCGGAAGGCTCACACCCTCGTTGAGAGCCGCGATGGCCGGGTCGTTCCACTGCTTGATGGTGCCGTTGAAGATCTTGGCGACGGTCTCGCCGTTGAGCACGAGGTTGTCGACGCCCTCGACGTTGTACGCGACGGCGACCGGACCGAAGACCAGCGGCAGGTTCCAGGCGGGGTTGCCGGCGCAGCGCTCGGCGGCCTGGGCGGCCTGCTCGCTCTTGATGGCGGAGTCGGAGCCGGCGAAGTCGATCTGGTTCGCGATGAACTGGGTGCGGCCGTCACCGGAACCCGACGGGTTGTAGGCGACGTTGACGTTCTTGCCCTTGTCCTGGCAGACCGCGATGTAGGTGGACACGAACTGGTCCATCGCGTTCTTCTGCGCGGACGACCCGGCGGCGGACAGCGTTTCCTTGCCCTCACACGTCGCGGCCGACGCGGACGCATCCACGTCCGTCGAGGCGGCATTGTTGTCGCTGCCGCATGCGGCCAGGGTGAGGGCACCTGCGGCCACCACACCGAGCAGGGCGCCATTGCGCTTGAGGTTCACTCGTACTCCTCCGGAATTCGCGACCGGCACGCCCGCGACACGGGCGGCGGCATCAGGCGCGGGGTGATCCCGGCGCCGGACCGGCATGCTGCGGCCCGTAATGGAAAGTTAATGAGGACGGGTTGACGGTGGGACGCCCGAAGGTGAACGCGACGTGAACGCGAAAAGTACACCTGCAGTCCGTATGGTCGACGTCACACGACATTCACGGGTCGGACTCGTCCGGTACGTGCTCCGCTCATGCTCTCGCGTATGCGAGATCCACGTGGAATCGCTCGAATCCGAGCCGGCCGTAGGTGTGCAGCGCGGCGTCGTTGTCGCCCTCGACGTACAGCAGCACCGCGCCGAGCCCGCGCTCACCCAGATACCGCAACCCGGCGAGCGTGAGCAGCCGGCCGAGACCGCGCCCCTGCGCCCCGGGATCGATGCCCACCACGTACACCTCCCCGATCGCCGGCTGGTCCGCCGTGCCGGCGTGCACCTTCGTCCAGTGGAAGCCGAGGAGCCGGTCCGGGTCCTGCTCGTCGAAGACGAGGAACACCCCGGCCGGATCGAACCAGGGCTCGCTGCGGCGCTGCGCGACGTCACGCTCGGTCCAGCGGCCCTGTTCGGGGTGCCACGCGAAGGCGGCGGCATTGACCCGCAGCAGTTCCGCGTCGTCCTCGGGTCCGCGGTAGGTCCGCAGGATCAGGCCGTCGGGAACCTGCAGGGCCGGCAGCTCGGCCTCCCCGAGGGGGCGCCGCAGCTGCAGGAGCTCCCGGACCGGGGTCAGGCCGAGCCGCGCCGCGAGCGCCCGGGCGGACTGCAGGTCGCCGTGTGCCCACACCCGGGTGCCGGTGCCACCGGCGTCGAGGGCCGCGGCGACGAGCCGCGTCCCCACGCCGCGACGGCGGTGCGGCGGATCGACGACCACCTCGGCCATCGCCGGGTGCTCCCCGTGACCGGGGACCAGAGTGGCGTAGCCGACGATCGCGGCGGCCTCCACGGCCACCAGGTGCCGGACGTCGCCCTCGTCGGCGAGGGAGTGCAGCACCTGCTCGGACACCGGGGCCGTTCCGTCGGCGGCGTGGGCGCGGGCGACGAGCGCCTGCACCTCGGCGGCCTGCTCGGCGGACAGTCGGCTGACGAATTCCACGAGGGCGAGCCTAGTCCGCGAGCTCGGCGTCCTCGAACTCGACGGTGGCGGACCCGCCCTTCCCGGACTTGGTGGCGGGACGCACCGCCTTGTAGCCGACGTTGCGGACCGTGCCGATCAGGGACTCGTACTCGGGGCCGAGCTTGGCGCGCAGGCGCCGCACGTGCACATCGACGGTGCGGGTGCCGCCGAAGAAGTCGTAACCCCAGACCTCCTGCAGCAGTTGCGCGCGGGTGAACACCCGGCCGGCATGCTGCGCGAGGTACTTGAGGAGCTCGAACTCCTTGTACGTCAGGTCGAGGGGGCGGCCGCGCAGGCGAGCGGTGTAGGTGCCCTCGTCGATCGAGAGCTCCCCGAGCGTGATCTTGCCGGTGTTCTCGGGGCCCGCCGCCCCGCCGGACCGGCCGACCAGCAATCGCAGCCGCGCGTCCAGCTCGGCGGGGCCGGTGGTGGTGAGCAGGATGTCGTCCAGCCCCCACTCCGGGTTCACCGCCACCAGACCGCCCTCGGTGAGCACGGCGACGACCGGTATCGCCGACCCGGTGCTGCCGAGCAGCCGGCACAGGCCGCGGGCCGCAGCCAGATCCGTGCGGGCGTCGACGATGGCGATGTCCGCGGAACCCGCCTCGAGGAGCGACGACACCTCCGTCGGCGCCGGGCGCACCGAGTGCGCGAGCAATGACAGCGAGGGCAGGACCGCGTCCGGGGTGGGGTCGGAGGTCAGCAGCAACAGCTCCACCGTGCCTCCATTCTTCGCGGGCTGCGCGAAACTCGTGTAAACGACGCGCTACAGATTAACGCCACGACGGCGTTCACCGGGCAACCGCACTCGGGAAGCGGTGCGAGCCGTCCGTCACAATGGTGCGGTGCGCAAACTCATCCTCGCTCTCGTGACGCTCGTCGGAGTCGCGCTCCTGATCGATTTCGGCGCCGCGGCGTGGTCCGAGTACCGGGTCTCGCGGGCGCTGCGGGAGGGTGGGGCGCTGACGGCGGACCCGGCGGTGACCCTCCACGGATTCCCGTTCCTGACCCAGGCCCGGGCGGGCCGCTACGAGAACGTGGAGATCCGGGCGCAGGGCGTGCCCAGCGAGGGGCTCGGCGACATCACGATCGAGGCCAACCTGATCGGTGCCCATGCGGCCGCGGGCGAGCTGCTCGACGGTTCGATCCGCTCGGTGCCGGTGGACCTGCTGTACGGGCGCGTGATGATCGACGCGACCGAGCTCGGTCAGCTCTACGGCATTCCCGACCTGCAGGTGTCCGCTCCCCCGGCCGACAAGTCCGACGGCACCGGCGGATCCGGCGGCTCCGGACGCACCACCGCGGGCGGAATCGTCCTCACCGGCACGGTTCCGGTCGGCCCGGTCTCCGCGGAGGTCAGCGTGCAGGCGAACCTGCTGCTCGAGGGCGACACGGTGCGCATCGTCGCGTCGGACCTGTACTTCGGCCCGGAGGGACAGGCGGATTTCACCGTGCCGGATCCGCTGAAGCCGGCGGTGCTGGGCCTGTTCACCACCACGATCGAACCCCAGAACCTGCCGTTCGGGGTGCGCCCGACCGCGGTCGAGGCCCGTGGCTCGACGATCGTGATCGAGGGCGAGGCGCACCAGACCACGATCGACCTCGAGGAGGTTCAGCGCCTGTGACCGCTGTCGTCGTACTGCTGGTGGTGGTGGCTGCCGCCCTGATCACCGGAACCGTCCTGCGGGGCCGCGCGGGCAAGGTCCGCACGGTCGCGGCCGCCCCGGCGCCGGGGCCCGGTCCCCTGCTGGCCGCGGTGGGCGTGGGCACCGGTGGTGCGCCGGTGGTGCTGCACTTCTCCGCCGACTGGTGCGGACCGTGCGCTGCGGTGCGCCGGGTCGTCGCTCAGGTGGTCGCCGACCTCGCGGCCACCGGCGACGGGCTGCCGGCACCCCGCGACCTCGAACTGGACATCGACGAAAACCCGCAGTTGGCAAGGAAACTCGGCGTGCTGTCGCTGCCGACGACGTTCCTGTTCGACGCCGCCGGCACCGAAAGGTACCGGGTTTCGGGCGTGCCGACCGCGGCCGACCTGCGGGCCGCGCTGGTGCCGCTGCGCACCCCTGAGCCCCCGATCCGTCGAGACGTCGGCTAAGCTGCCTGCCGTGTCGACCTGCCGAGAGCTCATGCTCACCCGACGCCGCACAGTCGATCTGTGCCGCCTCGGCGGCTTCTGCTGTACCTGCTGCTGATCACCCCGGCCGAGACGCCCGACCGTCTCCGCGGCATCCGCTGCCGTCACCGGTGTGATCCCCGCGGTTGTCACCGCGACGGTTCGCCCCCACGCGTCCCCTCCCAGCAGGAGCACCACTCATGT
>NZ_JAALEH010000141.1:0-9687 GCF_011058195.1 Rhodococcus sp. 14C212
GGGCGGGGAAGTGGTCTGGCTACGAGAAAATTCTTGTGCCGCATACAGCATCGGGGGAAGGAACGGGGCCGTGGTCGCCAGTGAGGGGCTGTCGGTGCTCGCACCCCGCGAACGTCACGCCGTGCTCGCCCACGAGTACGCGCACATCCGGGGACGGCACCACGTGCTGGTGATGTTCGGGGCCGCCCTCGCGGCGGCGTTGCCCTTCGTGCCCCTGTGCCGACAGGGGGCGATCTGGGTGCGGGTCCTCGTCGAACTCGCCGCCGATCGCCGAGCCGCCCAGGCCTGCGGTCACGACGCGGTCCGGGATGCGCTGATCCGGTGCAGCGCGCAGGGGGCCCGTTCGAGCGCACCCGAGCCGTCGTCCCACCGCTTCGTCGACGACCGCCTCCGCTGGCTGGGCCGGGCTCCGCGGCCCGGGCGGTCCCGCCGGGTGCTCGCCTATCCGCTTGCGCTGACCGTCTCGGCGCTCCCCGCTCTCCTCGCCGGTGTCTCGGTCATGGGAATCGTGGCCGCCTCCTGCCTCACCGTGTAGAACCGGCCGAGGCCACCGAGGGAATACAGGAGTCGTCGCAGGGACGGCGGCGCCAGCGGTAGAGCACCGCGGCGGTGAGCATCGCCAGCGAGAGGACGGCGAGAACCGGCTGGAGCGGGGCCCACCATCCCAGCGCACCGGACGCTCCGATGGTGACGAGAACGAGCTTGTTGCAGACCGGGCAGCCGACGGCGAAGACGGTCAGCAGCACCCCCACCGCGGGCGTCGCAGTCCGGCTCTCGTCCGGGCGACGCTGCCGGATGCCGAACCAGAGCGCGGTCAACATCACCGTTGCCGCCAGGACCGGATACTCCCACCACCGCACCGGCACCTCGCGCCCGAACCACGGGTTGGCGAGGATGTCGGTGGGCACCCCCACCACCACCAGCGTCACCACCGCGGCGGTGGCGGCGCGCAATACCCGCCTTCGTCGAGGCGAGGCTGCCGTGCACGTGGCGGTGTCGAGGTCCGTGGCGGAAGTGATCACGTCGTCATCCTTGTCCGAAGGCGAAGGGGCATCGAGCTACTAAGCAGCTTAGTAGCTCGAGCTACTATCGCACTTAGTAGTTGCGGGCGGTGGGTCCGCACCGGCAGGCACCGATCCGAAGGCAGCGAATGACATCACCCGACCGAACCTCCCGATCTCGCCGCGACCTGTGGTTGCTCGGCGCTCTCGGCCTCGTCGCCGTCGTGCTCCTCGCCTGGCTGGTCGTCGACCGCACCGGCGACACCGAGAACACCGTGGCGGAAACCGCGCCCGAGATGGGGCCGGTCGGCGACCTGTCCCGGCGCATCGACGGCGACCCCCTCGCTCTCGGGGCGGTCGACGCCCCGGTGGTGATGGTCGCCTACTCGGACTACCGCTGCCCGTTCTGCGCCAAGTTCAGCCGGGACACCGAGCCAGTTCTGGTCGAGAAGTATGTCGACGAGGGCATCCTGCGGATCGAATGGCGAGATCTGCCGATCTTCGGGGAACAGTCGATGGCTGCCGCCCGCGCCGGGCGCGCGGCCGCCGCACAGGGCAAGTTCTGGGAGTTCGCCACCGCGGTGTACGCGGCATCGCCGGAACGAGGTCATCCCGACCTGAGTGCCGAGGCCCTGCGCGGTTTCGCCGAGGCCGCGGGTGTGCCCGACCTGGACCGGTTCGCACAGGACGCGACCGGTGCCTCGGCCGACCAGTCCATCTACGGCGACGTGCTGGAAGCGAACGCGATCGGGGTGTCGAGCACGCCGTCGTTCGTCGTCAATGGCACCCCCGTCCTTGGGGCGCAGCCGGTGGCGGTATTCGAGCAGGTGATCGAGGCGGCCGCCGGGTCGGCGCCGTGACCGAGATCGGGCAGATCGGTGCGTTGCTCGGCGGGGTGCTCTCGCTGCTCAGCCCCTGTTCGGCACTGCTGCTGCCGTCGTTCTTCGCCTACGCCTTCGATGGAGCCGGACGTCTGGCCGCCCGCACCGCGATCTTCTACGTGGGCCTGGCCGCGGTGCTCACCCCCTTGGGGGCGGGTATGGGCCTGCTGGGCGCGGCGCTGACCCGGCATCGCGGGCTGATCACCCTGGTCAGCGGCGCGGTGCTGATCGGCCTCGGCATCGCGACCGTCCTCGGCAAGGGCTTCGCCTCGACATCGGCACAGCGGGCGGCGAACTCGATCACGAGCTCGGGGGCGGCGTCGGTCTTCGTGCTCGGCGCGGTGTACGGGTTCGCCGGGTTCTGCTCCGGGCCGCTGCTCGGAAGTGTGCTGACCATCGCCGTCGCGGGCGGCCACCCGCTGCACGGTGCGTCGCTCATGGCCGTCTATGCCCTCGGAATGGTGCTGCCGCTGTTCGCACTCGCATTGGCCTGGAAGCGCTTCGACCTCGGCAGGCGCACATGGCTGCGCGGACGGCCGATCAGTCTCGGACCGCTGCACACCCACACCACCTCCCTGGTGTCGGGACTGCTGTTCATCGGTATCGGTCTGCTGTTCCTGGGCACGGACGGCACCGCGAACCTCACCGGGGTGATGGGGGTCGACGAACAGTTCGATCTGCAGGTCACCCTCGGGCGGTGGGCCGCGGCCCTGTCCGGACCGGGTCCTCTGCTGCTCGTCGTCCTCGCGCTCTTCGCGGTGGTCGCGGTCCGAGTGCTGCGCGTCCGTCGTTGATCGCGGGCAGAGTCGACGCCACGCACGATGGCCGCGGCGTGCGCGGTGATCGGGGGAGCGGTGTCCTCGGTCCGGCTTCAGCCGAGGTGCGCGAAGCGTTCCCCGGCATCGTCCGGCACCTCCGGGACGACGATCCGGCCGCTGCCGCCCACCGCGTCCACGGCCTCGCCGAGGAGCAGACAGCCGGCGAACACGACACCGCCGACCGTGAGAACCGTGGCGTACATCCTGTCGATCACGATCTGCCTCCCGGCGGGTTCCGCGGTGTCGCGAGTGGTCGTGCTCCAGCGTGACGTGGGGTCGGCGCTCCGAACTGTCCGGATTCTGGACAGTGGCCGACCCGTGTCACGGCACCGTGCGCGCGCCGGGCGAGCCCTCGCCCCCCTCGGCCGCGGCGACCCCGAGCATCAGCCGCGTGATCTCCTCCCGGTCAGACACCCCGGGCAGGCCCCAGCCGGGCTGGTAGCCGTACATTTCCGCGAGCGTGACCGCGCGACGGTTGCCGTCCGCCACCTCGACGTCGGTCGGGGTGATCAGACCGGGATGGGCGACGCCGCAGGCCTCGGCCACCTTGAAGATGTCGCGGCGCAGCGACCGGATGTAGTTCGCGGCGCGCACGGACTTCAGCTCCACGTCGAGACCCCGCTCGAGCCAGGAGTTCTGGGTGGCGACGCCGGTGGGGCAGCGGTCGGTGTGGCATTTCTGGGCCTGGATGCAGCCGATTGCGAGCATCGGCTCCCGTGCGACGTTGACCATGTCGCAGCCCATGGCCATGGCCGCGACGGCGTTGTCGGGCAGGCCGAGCTTGCCGGCGCCGATGAAGGTCACGTCGTCGCTGAGGCCGGCCTCCGCGAACAGCTTGTAGACCCGGGCGAAGCCGCTGCGGAACGGCAGCGAGACGGCATCGGTGAACACGAGTGGTGCGGCGCCGGTGCCGCCCTCGCCGCCGTCGACGGTCACGAAGTCGACACCGCGGTCGGAGTCGCTCATCGCGCCGGCGAGCTTCTCCCAGAACGTCATGTCGCCGACCGCCGACTTGATCCCCACCGGCAGACCGGTCTCCTGGGCGAGCAGCTCGATCCAGTCGAGCATGCTGTCGATGTCGTGGAACGTGGTGTGCCGGGACGGGCTGACGCAGTCGCGGCCCTCCGGGATACCGCGGATCTCGGCGATCTCGGGAGTCACCTTGGCGCCGGGCAGCAGGCCGCCGAGCCCCGGCTTGGCGCCCTGGCTCAGCTTGATCTCGAGCGCGCGCACCGGTGCCGACTCCACGACGGCCTTCAGCCGCTCGAGGTCGAAGCGGCCCTCCTCGTCGCGGCAGCCGAAGTACGCGGTGCCGATCTGGAAGATCAGGTCCGCCCCGTTGCGGTGGTAGCGGGACAGTCCGCCCTCCCCGGTGTTGTGCATGCACCCACTGTCGGCGGCGCCCCGGTTGAGGGCCGTCACGGCCGCACCGGACAGGGAACCGAAGCTCATCGCCGAGATGTTCACGATCGATTCCGGACGGAACGCTTTGGCCCGGTTGCGGGGACCGCCGAGGATCTTCGCCGACGGGATCTGCAGCTGTTCCCCGGCGTGCGGCGCAGCGGACGGCGGGGTGTCGGAGAACGTGCGGTGTTTGATGATCGTGTAGCCGTCGGTGAACTCGATGTCGTTGTCGGTGCCGAACCCGAACGTGTTGGTCTCGAGTTTCGACGACGAGTACACCCAGCGACGCTGGTCCCGCGTGAAGGGGCGCTCCTCGTCGTTGCCGGTGGTGATGTACTGCCGCAGTTCGGGGCCGATGGTCTCGAGGAGGTACCGGCCGTGCCCGAGAACCGGGAAGTTGCGCAGCAGCGCGTGGCGTCGCTGCAGGAGGTCGTAGGAGGCGACCGCGGCCAGGGCGGCCGCCGGGATACCGAGGGCGTTCGACCACTTCATGGGGCCACCGTACGACGCCGGTGCGGGCCGCGCTGCCCTTGGAGATTGCAGTTTCGGAGGGGTTCGGGGCGGGTATTCCGGGCGATGACGTGCGTGCGCGCGGTATACCCGGGTGCGCGTGGAGCGGCGTGGAAGAGGGGCCGACGATGCTGGGCAGGCACGAGCGGGACTACGACGAGCGCGACCTCGAGGTCGACGACGCCGAGGACCATGCCGCGGGCCCGGCCGCGGTGGCGGTGTCGATGAAGCGGTCCCTCGAACGGATGGGACCGATCCGGACGGCGCAGACGCTGTTGCGGCTGAACCAGGCCGAGGGCTTCGACTGCATGAGCTGTGCGTGGCCCGATCCGGACCCGGGGCATCGATCGGTCGCCGAGTTCTGCGAGAACGGTGCGAAGGCGGTGGCGGAGGAGGCGACCCGGCGTCGTGCCACCCCCGAATTCTTCGCCGCACACAGCATCGCCGACCTGGATGCGCACAGCGAGCACTGGCTCGGCCAGCAGGGCCGCATCACGCATCCGATGATCAAGCGGCCCGGCGCCACCCACTACGAGCCGATCGACTGGGACGAGGCGTTCGCCCTGATCGGTGCGGAACTCACTGCGCTCGACAGCCCCGACGAGGCGATCTTCTACACTTCCGGGCGTGCCTCGAACGAGGTGGCGTTCGCCTACCAGCTGTTCGCCCGGGCCTTCGGCACGAACAACCTGCCCGACTGCTCCAACATGTGCCACGAGTCCACCAGCATCGCGCTGCAGGAGTCGATCGGCATCGGCAAGGCGAGCGTCACGCTCGACGACGTGTACCACGCGGAGCTCATCGTCCTGCAGGGCCAGAATCCGGGGACGAACCATCCGCGCATGCTGACCGCCCTCGAGAAGGCGAAACGCAACGGCGCCACGATCCTGTCGATCAACCCGCTGCGCGAGGCGGGCCTGGTCAACTTCCGCAATCCGCAGACCCCACGCGGTGTCGTCGGCCGCGGCACCGACCTGTCGGACCTGCACCTGCCGATCGCGCTGAACGGCGATCTGGCGCTGCTGCAGGCGTTCGGTGCGCTGCTCGTGGAATGGGACGCGCTCGACCACGAGTTCATCGAACGGCACACCCACGGTTTCGAGCAGTGGCGCCGCCACGTCGCCGGCGTCGACTGGGACGTCGTCGCCACCGCCACCGGGCTGTCGCGGGAGCAGATCACCGAGGCGGCGATGCTGTTGCGCGACTCGCGCGCGACGGTGTTCTGCTGGGCGATGGGCCTGACCCAGCACCGCAACGCGGTGGCCACCATCAAGGAGGTCACCAATCTGGCTCTGGCACAGGGCAACATCGGCAAGCGGGGCGCGGGTCTGTTCCCGGTGCGCGGGCATTCGAACGTGCAGGGCGACCGCACCATGGGCATCTGGGAGCGGCCGCCGGCCCACTTTCTCGATGCGCTGCAACGGGAGTTCGGCTTCGATCCGCCGCGCGAGAACGGCTTCGACACCGTCGACTCCATCCGGGCCCTGCGCGACGGCCGGGCCCGCTTCTTCATGGGGCTCGGGGGCAACTTCGTGCAGGCCGCGCCGGACACCCACGTCACCGCGGCGGCGATGCGCAGGGCCCGGATGACGGTGCAGGTCTCCACCAAGATCAACCGGTCGCATCTGGTGTGCGGCGAGACGGCGCTGATCCTGCCGACCAAGGGCCGCACCGAGCAGGACGTGCAGGCGTCGGGCCCGCAGTTCGTGACGGTCGAGGACTCCACGTGCTCGGTCCACGCCTCCCGCGGGCCGTTGCCGCCGGCGAGCGCGCACCTGAAGTCCGAGGTCGAGATCGTCTCCCGGATCGCCGAGGCCACGCTCGGGGACCGGTACGGCCTCGACTGGAAGGCGATGCGCGACGACTACGGCGTCGTCCGCGGCCTGATCTCGCGGGCGGTGCCCGGGTGCGAGAGCTACGACGTGAACGTGCGGCGGCCGGGCGGCTTCGTCCTGCCGCACCCGCCGCGCGATTCGCGCACCTTCCACACCGCCTCCGGGCGGGCCGAGTTCGCGGTCTCCCCGATCGACGTGCTGCATGTGCCCGCGGGGCACGTGATCCTGCAGACCCTGCGGAGCCACGACCAGTTCAACACCACCGTCTACGGGCTGAGCGACCGGTACCGCGGCATCGAGGGCGGGCGGCGGGTGATCTTCCTGCACCGCGACGACATCGCCGCCCTCGGCTTCGACGACGGCGACCTGGTCGACCTGTTCACCCGGTGGGACGGCGACGAGCGGGTCCGGTGCGCGCGGTCGTTCCGGATCGTCGAGTACGACACGCCGCGCGGCTCGGCGGCCGCCTACTATCCCGAGACCAACGAGTTGGTGCCGCTGGATTCGACTGCACGCCAGAGCAATTGCCCTACATCGAAATCCGTCGTGGTGTCCCTGGCGCGCGCGGGCGAGCGCAGTGGGGAGTGCCCGGAGGACTCGCACCAGGGCCGCCTCGGGTCGGACTGGTCGCACAAGACCTGCCCGGACCCCGAGTACCTGTCCTGAGACCCGCTCAGCCGGCCCCGGTGTGCCGGGCCGCGGCACGCGAGTGACCGGCGCGGAACGCCGCCGGTGACGCCCCGTAGCGACGGGTGAACGCCTGCCGCAGCGTCTCGGCCGTGCCGAAGCCGCAGCGCGCCGCGACCGCCGTGACCGGCAGCGACGTGGTGGTGAGCAGGACGGCGGCGGCCTCGAGCCGAACCCGGCGGACGTAGCGGGCGGGTGTGTCGTGCAGGTGGTGCAGGAACATCCGGGCGAGATGCCGTTCGCTCATCCCGGCACGCGCGGCGAGCGCGGTGGCCGACAGATCGCCGTCGAGGTGGGTGGTGATGTGGTCGACGAGGCGCCGCATCCCACGGTCCGTCGGTTCGGGGGCCGTGGTGAACACGCTCATCTGCGCCTGGTTGCCCGGCCGCTGCAGGTAGGTGACGAGGGCCCGGGAGACCCGGCGGGCCATGTCGGGGCCGTGGTCCTCCTCGACGAACGCCAGGGCCAGGTCCAGGGCGCTGGTCACGCCGGCGGCCGTCGCGATGTGCCCGTCGCGCACGAAGATCGGCAGCGGATCCACCTGCACCTGCGGATATCGCGCGGCGAGCCGATCGGCGAACGCCCAGTGGGTGGTGGCGCGGCGGCCGTCGAGCAGCCCGGCGGCCGCGAGGACGGAGGCGCCCGTGCACACCGACGCCACCCGGCGGCTGTCCCGTGCCAGGCGGCGCACGTGGCCGACGAACCGGGCGTCGTCGGCCACGTCGATGTGCCCGAAACCACCGGAGACCACGAGGGTGTCGAGCGTTCCGACGAGCCGCTCGAGCCGTCGCTGTCCGGCCAGCACGAGCCCGGTGTCGCAGGTGATCGCGGCCCCGCCGGGGGTGGCCAGCTCGACCCGGTACGGCGGGACGGCACCGAACCGGTTCGCCGCCGCGAACGTGGTCGTCACGCAGGCGATGTCGAGCAGCTCCGCCCGGTCGTAGCCGACGACCACCACGAGTCGTTCGTCCACACCTCGACCGTAACCGGGGACGGGGCCGGACGCGACGTGTCCGGCGGACAGGGATCCCAAATTTCCGGACCTGTCCGGCGTCCGGGTCTCGCCCGGCCGGCCCCGGCCGTCGATCGTGGAGGCATCCGCCGACCGCCGACCCCCGGGAGACCTCATGGACACCACGACGGCCGTGAGCACGGCCCGCCCCGCATCGCGCCGCTCGGCCGGGCCGGCCTTCCTGGCGCAGCGCTGGCCGACGGTGGTGGCTCTGGCGTTCGCGCTGATCGGCACACCCGCCGAGGCGAGCGTCGAGATCCTCACCGAGATGATGATGCTGCTGCCGTTCCTGTATCTCGTCACGGCCGTGCTCGACCGGCCGCGTGCGGTGTGGGTCGTGTTCCCGGTCTCCTACGCGGCGTGGTTCGTGGTGCGGGCGCTGGACGTCGTGCCGCCGACGGTGCTGATCGGCGCCGCGGCGGCGGTCGTGATCGTCGTCGGCGCGGTGCGCGGCCGGCTGCGCGATCGCCGTTTCCTCGTCCAGGTGGCCGGCATGATCGCCTTCGGGACGCTCGGCCTGGTGGCGCTCGCGGTCGATCCGGACGTCGCCCGGTACATCGTCGCGGCCGGATGGTTCCTGCACGGCGTGTGGGATCTCGTCCACCATCGGCTCCGCGTCACCGTGGACCGTTCCTTCGCCGAGTTCTGTGCCGTCCTCGACATCGCGGTCGCCGTCGCGCTGGTCCTCGTGTGAGCGACCGGCATCGCGCTCACCGGGCGCGCAGCCGCAACCGGGTATAGGTGAACGTGGCGTAGACGATGCCGAGGAGGAGCAGCATCCCGGCCGAGAGCAGCCACCACGACGGGGCGTGCTGCCACAGCACGTCGGCCTCGGCGGTCGGGTCCTTGGCACGCAGGTCGGCGGTCGAGGCGGTCGCGGCGTAGCCCCAGCGCGACGGGGACAGCCACGACAGCTGGGCGAGCACGGCGCGCCCGGTGATGGGGATCAGGCCGCCGCTGAGCACGAGTTGCACCATGACCGTCACGACGAGCAGCGGCATCACCTGTTCACCGGACCGGGCGACGGCCGACAGCGCCAGGCCGACCACCACGCAGGCACACGTGGTCAGCGCGATGTCGACGACGAGTTCGACGCTGCCGGAAGGGATCACGCTGCCGGGCCCCGGGGTGCCCTTGCCGACGAGGACGACGAGGACCAGCACGAGCGACTGCACGATCGCGGCGGCGCAGAACACCACGATCTTCGCGATCAGGTACGCCGAGGGCGCGAGTCCGGCGGCGCGTTCGCGGTGGTAGATCATCCGTTCGCCGACGAGATCCCGGACGGTGAGCGACGAGCCCATGAAGCAGGCGCCGAGGATCAGCAGGATGAGGATGAACGCCAGCTCGCCGGGATCCGCCCCCGGGCTCGGTGGGCCGAATCCGTCGCTGCCGGGCACCAGGATCGAGAGCCCGCCGAGGATGAACGGCAGCAGCGACAGGAAGACGAGGTAGCCGCGGTCGGCACGGATCAGCCGCATCTGCCGCCGGGCGACGGTGCTCAGCTGTCTGTGGCGGGAGGTGTGGGCGGGGCGCCCC
>NZ_JAALEH010000142.1:0-9453 GCF_011058195.1 Rhodococcus sp. 14C212
GCCTTCCCCCAGGCGGGGCGTCCGGACCCCTCGCCCCCGCCCGACGGCGAAGCAAGAAAGAAGACGGCTCCTGCGATGATCTGCACCCTCGTTCTCCGCCCGGTTGCGCGCGCCCTCGCCGTCACCCTGGTCCTCGCCCACACCGTCCTGGCCACCCGGATACCGCAGCTGCCCGACTGGGACGACACCGGCAACCCCATCCGCCCCTGACACCGCACGCGGCCGAGCCCAGCACGGGCCTGGTCGCGGAGAGGAAAGCATGGGAGTCGGTCAACAGTGACGGTCGCCCGAACATGGGCTCGTACCTCGCTGCGAAGATCCGGGCCACCACCAGACGGCCGTGTACCTCTTCCGGGATGCTCTGACCGCGGTCGAGGAGTCCGAGCAGCCCGAACTGACCGCGGAGGCCTCCCTCGAGCACGTGTGGCAACTGACGGAACTTCTGTTGTGGCTGGCCGACCGGGTGCAGAAGTCCGTCGTCGGCACGATCGACCGAAACGAGGCGTCTCACAAGGAGGCGGGCCAGTGGATGCAACAGATCATCAGCACCCGCTACCCGTACGCGGTCGAGCACCTCACCGCTGACGACGCACGTCGGAGGTGGTCGCTGCTCGTCGGGAAAGCTGCCGCGGAGGACTTCTCACGCACGCAACGAATGATGGCCGACTACCTCGGGATCGACATGCAGCCTCCGGTCGATATGCCGCCACAGCAGCAGTCGTTTGATCGCGGCGAGAACACCACCGCGCAGACCGTCGCCCAGCAGCCGCAGAACCAGGACGGTGCTTCAGCGTCTGCACCGCTGCAGCCCCCTCAGGCGCAGCAAAGTCCCCGCCCCCTGACCGGCGGTGAGGACCCGGGCGCCGTCACGGGATGGAAGAACCTCGCGGACGCGTGCGGGATGAGTGAGTACATTGACCAGCTCCGGTTCATCCTCAAGCCACCTTCGGGTCCCCCAAGGCCTGCTCGGCGAGATCGAGGCCACCGTCTTCACCCGTCAGGTCGCCCAGTGGGCAACCAATCCGACCGCCTTCCGCGAGCTGGCCGGGCACGCGTTCAACAACGATCCGGAGAACCGCAAGGCCAGCTGACACAAGCACATCCCGGGCCGGGGCGGCCGGACCTGAAACACCTGCCCCGGCCCGGAATGCTCGACCCACTACCACCGCACCACCGCACGAAAGGCACCACCATGGCAGGCGACACCGTCATCACATTCATCGGCAACCTCACGGCTGATCCTGAGCTGCGTTTTACCCCGCGGGTGCCGCGGTCGCGAACTTCACCGTCGCGTCCACCCCGCGTAACTTCGACCGGCAGTCGAATGAGTGGAAGGACGGCGAAGCGCTGTTCATGCGCTGCAATATCTGGCGTGAAGCAGCTGAGAACGTCGCCGAGACGCTGACTCGCGGCTCGCGCGTGATCGTTCAGGGGCGTCTCAAGCAGCGCTCCTACGCCGGGGGCAACGACGAACCGCCGTTCTGATCCCCCTTGAACGCGCCCCGGCTGCCGCCGTCCCCTCCGCGGCAGCCGGGGCGCTCCCATGTCTGACGCCCGGTCAGGTGGGCCCGGATGTCGCGGAAGGTCGCGAGGGACCGAGCACACACTGGTGCCGCCGCAGACATTTGCTGACAGCCTTACCGACACGCCCCGCATCCTCGACGCCAAGTGCGCCTGGTATGGCCGGGTCGCTCGTTAGGGTTCGCTGACGATCATCGCGGCGTTCTCCGAGCTGGAACGCTCGAACCTGTCGAGCGGACCGCGCGGATCCGGCCGCTGCGGCCGCGAACAACCGTAAGGGCGGACGCCGGCCCAAGCACCTTGCCGCCCAAGCCGCGCGGGCACGCGAGCTCCGGGACCGCGCCATAACCGCCGTCGAGATCGGCAAGGTGCTCGGCGTATCCCGGGCGACGGTGTACCGCTACCTCACCGACGAAAGCAAGGGAATGGAGGCATGAGCAATATCATCTCGACGGGCCGGAAGCCGTTCCGCAGGACCGACAGGACGCTCAACCGGAGTTACGAACCGAAACCGGTTGGTAGACAAGCCGAGCCGAAGCAATCGTCTCGGGCGACGGTGACGGGGACAGCTTGGGCGGTTGCGCTGAGGCTATACATCAGGGGCGTCCCCCAGACCTCACGCACATTGTCCCTACAGCCCCAGTCGACCAGATAGTCACCCTGGGGAACACCCCGGAAATCGATTGAACGGGTTCCCGCAGCGATAGCCACAGGGACAAACTCCCCGTCTACGAAGCCCACCGAGAAAGCGATCGGGTCGCGTTCGGGATGTTGTCCCGGCTTCATGCCGATCACCGCGCAGTAGATGTCTGCCCCGGTGTTGTTGGTGACCGTCGTGGTCACAGTCTGGCCGCGGGCAGAGGCTGTCAACGTGACGTCGTCCGGTGCTGCCGCAGCAGGACCAGCGGTGAACAGCACGATGGGCGCGGCGGCAAAGGTTGCCATCGCCGCACGGCCAGTAGGTGTCTTCACAGATTCCGCTCGCTTCCTCATCGAGAAGGCCGAACCGGGGACTGCGCGGCCTCGCTGCAGAGCATGCCAGACTGTGACCACGGGAGCCGTTGACGCGTTAGCGATTCGCGTTTGTAGGCTCGCCGTCACCCCAGCGCGTCAGCCTTGGCGGGCTTTCCCTCGCCCATGTAGAGGAGCACCTTCTCAAGCTCGGGGTCCATGCTTCAGAAGCGCACGCAGCGTGATCTCCCGGATGACCGGGGCGCGGGTGACCGCGCCCCGCCCGCCCTATCAGGGCGTGTCGACGGGCATAGACAAGCAGAAAACGGCCAGGATAACGGGCATGGACATCCCGCCCCGGCTGACCGTCGCCGAGCCTGTTGCTCTCGCTGTCGTCGACACCGTCCTGCCCGACGACTGGCAGCCCTCCGAGGACGCCCTGCTCGCCCTGTCTATCGCACTCGACCTCGACGTCAACGCCGCCACCGTGCAGTTCGTCGAGCGGCATCGGGGCAAGCGGCTGTCCGAGGCCACCCCCACCGGAGCTCCGCTGACGTCGTGGCTGCACCTGTGGTGCGTCGCGCTCGTACTTGAGGACGGACGTCGGCAGGTGCAGTTCCGCAAGCAGCTGCGAGCCACCCGGGTGCAGATTGAGGCGGCGCGTGAGATCGGCGGGCAGCTCGAGCAGCATAAGCACGTGGCAGGCCCGCTGCGGCTGACGGTGATCGAATGAACGATGCCCGGGAAATCCCTGCGGCCCGCGGTCGACGACGCCTCCGACACGGCCGCCGCGCCGGCTGTTCATCCTGAGCTGTCAGCCTCTGGGAGGCGGAGAACGCCGACAGTACGGTTTGCCGTCCGGATCGTCGACTGGGAGGCCTGTCCCGATGCCCTCCCGTTCCACATTCGGTGCCCGCGCGGGCGCCGCCGCGAGGTGAAGGCGAAGCAGAAGGGAACCGAAGTACTACGAGACTGGCTGGACCTGACGTGGTTCACCCACTCGGCCCAGGTGTTCGGACTGCGCCGATCGGTGTGGAACTCTGCTTCCGCTCCGGGGGTACCTGGTCCGGGCGGTGACGGTCGAGGATCACTCTGCAACACACCCGGTTCACTCGTCGATCAAGCGCAGAGGCGCCTTCGGAGTGGCTCCCCGGAGGCGCCTCACCCTGCCCTCTTGGCAGGTTTTCCTACATATCAGTTGTGCGAGCCCCTGCCCTCGAAGTGGTGTCTGTCGTGTGCGCGTTCTCCCTCACGCTGAACGAAATGTACGTCACTTGCACGTCCTACCATTCGCGGGAAGGAGTCCTTCAACTGCTCGGTGACCTCGCCTGGAGCCCGAACTCCCCGACCTGGCGCCCGAGCTGTTGAGCACTTTCCTCCAACAAACCGTCCCGGTGTCGGAGCTCTCCGAACTGCTTGCCTACGTCGATGTGACCAGCTTCAGCAATGCCTTCCGGCGCTGGAACGGAGAAAGCCCCAGCCGGTACCGGCGGCGACACCGTCGCCAGGCCGGCGTCTCGTAAGGCGACTTTCTGATCCGCCTCCCGGCCCTGCCGCCATGTCGCGCGGGTGTGGGTGCAGCGCGACGTGACCGCACGGGGACGTTCCTTTCGCGATGGCACGTTCGCACAACTCGTCTGACGTCGCTTCCGCTAACGCGGAAGCCAGTGCCGCCAATAGTGTCCTGGGTCATAGGGCTTCCGGGCCCACGGGCAACCGCCGACTGTGGCGGTGTCGCCGAGCCTACGCACGCTGGCCCGAACTGGCCGGACATCGTTTTCAACGAAAGGACTTCGATGAAGGAGATCAAGGGCCGTACCGCCGTGGTTACTGGCGCGGGTGGCGGCATGGGCCGTTCGATTGCTCTGGAGCTCGCGGCCGAAGGTGCCAACGTCGCTGTCGTGGACATCGACAAGGCGGCGGCCGAGGCGGTTGCCGCCGAGATCGGCGCGAAGGGCAGCCGGGCCACCGCGCACGCGGTGGACGTGTCCGATCTGGATGCGGTCTGGGGGCTGGCCGACGAGGTGTATGCCGAGTTCGGTTCTGTGGAGATCCTGGTGAACAACGCGGGTGTGACGCTGCGCCCGTTCCGGGCTTCCTGGGACACCAGCTACGAGGACTACGAATGGGTCATGAAGGTCAACTTCTGGGGTGTGCTGAACGGGCATCATGTGTTCGTTCCCCGGATGCGCGAGACTCCCGGCGAAAAGCACATCGTGAACACCTCGTCCATGGCGTCGCTGATCTCCGTCGCCGGGCATTCGGCCTATTCGGCGGCGAAGAGTGCGGTCGACGGCCTATCCCATGCCGCGCGTGGTGAACTCGCGACTCAGGGGATCGGGGTGAGTATCCTGCACCCGGGGCCGGTGCGCACCCGCATTGTCACCAGCGAGCGCCTGCGGTCGGAGGCGGAACGATCCGAGGCGCGGGGGGTGAAGCCGTGGTCGGATTACGTCCAGCAGCCCGGTAACCCGATCGTCGAGGGCAAAGCCGAGGAGCCGGTGACCGATCCCGACGTTGCCGCGACTCCCTTGGAGTACATCACGCCCAACGCGACGGGCAGGCTCGTGGTGGACGCCATCAAGGCGAATAAGCCACACATTCTCACTCATCCGGCGCCGGTCGCCGAATTGCAAGCACGTTTCGACGCGGTGCTGGCCGGGGCGCCGCAGCCCCGGCAGGACTGAACGGACAGAAAGGACGATGATGTCGCAACACATTCCGGTGTGCGTCATGCCGCACGCGGGGGGTTGGCACCAGGCCTCGTGGCGGCGCCCGAACACCAAGGGCAACGATATCTGGAACTTCGACATGTGGCGGGACCTCGCCCGCACCGCCGAACGAGGCATGCTCGACGCGGTCTTCATGGCGGACAACCAGTCCCTGTGGCCGGTGCCCGAGCACTTGCGCCACCACACCGCGAAGGTCGGCGTCTGGGACGCGTTGATCATGACGACCGCGATGGCCACCGCCACGGAGAAGATCGGTCTCGTCGCGACCGCACACACGGAGTTCCACCAGCCGTACGAGCTGGCGAGACAGCTCGCGTGCATCGACCACCTGAGCCATGGTCGTGCGGGCTGGAACATCGTCACCTCCGCCGGACCCCAGGACGCCAAAAATTTCAGCGACGCCGGGCAGATCTCCACGGAGCTCCGCTACGAAAAGGCGGCCGAATTCGTCGATGTCGTCAAGAAACTTTGGGACAGTTGGGAAGACGACGCCTACCTCCTCGACCAGGAGGCGGGAATCTTCTTCGACCCGGCCAAGCTGCATCCGACCAACTTCGCCGGCAAGCACTACTACGTCGAAGGCCCGTTTAACGTGATGCGCCCGCCGCAGGGATATCCCGTGCTGGCGCAGGCAGGAAGCTCCGGGCCGGGCCGACAGCTCGCGGCCACGACCGGTGAGATCATCTTCTCTCCGCTGGGCGGCGCAGTCGGTAAGGCCTACCGCGACGATGTGCTGCGGATCGCCGCCGACGCCGGCCGCGCTCCCGGCGATGTGAAGATCCTGTCACAGATCACGCCGGTGATCGGACGCACCGACGACGAGGCGCAGGAGAAGTGGAACTGGCTGCAGGAGCACCTGCATCCGGACCTCGCTCGAGGCGTTGTCGAGTCCATGCTCGGAATCGATCTGTCCCCCTATCCGCTCGACGAGCCGCTTCCGGATCTCGGTGCGACAGATCGGATCCAGGGTTATCGGGATGCGGTGCTCTCGTACACCGTCGATGGCCGTCGGCCGACCGTGCGTGAGTTCTTGACCGGTTTCAAGGGTCCCGGAACGGTCGTGGGCAGCGCCGAGACCATCGCTGACTACATCGAAGCAGAGGTCGACAACGGGGCCGGTGACGGGTTCGTGCTGTGCCTGCAAGGTTGCCCGGAGGAGCTCGAGGACTTCGTCGATCTCGTCGTGCCCGAGCTGCAACGCAGGGGCCGATTCCGCACCGAGTACGAAGCCGACACCTTGCGCGGGCACCTGGGCTTCGCGCGCCCGAGTAACCAGTTCACCGCCGTCGCCGCACGCGCCTGACGCCGCCTCTGCCACAAGGAGAAAGCAATGGCTATCGCCAACGAATTCGAACTGATCATCGCCGCCGTAGACGCGGACGGCAAATCCTATTTCGCCGAGGCGGGCGAGCCCGCGGCGCTGGAGGTACCCGGCGCCATCGACGGCGCCTTCGTGTGGGAAACAGACGGCATCGTTTCGCTGCCGCTGCAAATCGGGGGCGCACCCTCCGGTATGACTTTTCCCGGTCCCGGCGGTTCGAAGCTCGGCCTGTTCCGGTTCCCGGCCCACTCGGCGGGCAAGCTCGACATGGCCGCCGCGGGCACGAAGGACGCCGAGACAGGTGTGGGCGGTGAGGCGGACATGCACCGGACCGACACGATCGACTACGAGATCATCCTCTCGGGCAAGGTCGACATCGAGCTCCCCGGAGGTCAGGTGCGAACGCTGAAACCCGGATCTGTCCTGATCATGGCAGGCGCGCCGCACGCCTGGCGTAACCACTACGACGAGGACTGCACCTACGTGGCTGTCGTCGTAGGGGCACACCCGCCGGTGAGCTGACCTAGGTGCCCGACCTTGCCGTCTCGGGTCGCCAACGCGGCGACAGGACCAGCGCACAGTTGTTTTCAGCCGGTGCACTTGGCACAGACCAGGACGAAAGAGCCGAGGTGCAAAAGACCGCGATGAACGGGACGACCCGGGTGGATCTCGACTCCACCACCCGGACCAGCCGTCGAAGGATCTGCTCGAGACCGTTCCCGGCATGCGCGGCACCATCCAACTCGTGATCGACACCGTACATGGATGCGCCGCCGCCGTCACCGACCTGCTGGCATCGTCCCCGAACAGTAGCGGGTGGTCGGGACACCGGCGTCGATCGGACAGGTTCGAGGAATACCCGGCCGCGGGAATGGACCGAACCACCATCATGTCCATGCTCGTTGCGAGCTCCTACGCCGACTTCGCCGATCACGTCATTCCTGTGCTGCAACAGCGCGGCCTTGCACAGCGGGATTACACACCCGGCACCTGCGCGAGAAGTTCTTCCCCGGGCAGCGGCACGCGCCTCGGCGACAACCACCCTGCGTCCTTCTACCGAAAGTTGGCGTGATGAAAGTGAAGAAGACGACCCGGCTCCGCCGGATCTTCGAAAGCGACCGAACCGAACTGATGCCCTTCGGTGTGATGCCTATTCACGCTCAGATGGCGGAACGGGCCGGGTTCGAGTCCTTCCACATCTCAGGTGGGATGACCTCCTGGTGGAACGGGCTCCCGGACGTCGGGTTGATGACCCGGACGGAAATCATCGATGCCGCACGCAGAATCGTTCAGTCAGTGGATATCCCGGTGTATTGCGACGCCGACACCGGTTACGGCGGCATCCAGAACGTTCGCAAGACGGTTCAGGATTTCATTGCCACCGGTGTCGCCGGAATCCACCTGGAGGATCAACGGGATCCCAAGAAGGCGGGCGGCCAGGCAGGGATCGCGATCGTGTCGGACGAGGAGGCGATTGGGCGGCTGCGTGCGGCCGTCGAGGCCCGAGATCAGCTCGATCCCGACTTCGTGATCACCGCCCGCACGGATGGCTACGCCGCTGCGGGGGGCGGGCTCGAGGAGGCCCTGCGCCGGGGCAAGCTCTACCGGGAGGAGACCGGCGTCGACGTCATCTTCTACGAGGGCATCCGCTCATGGGACGAGGCCCGCTACCTGCTCACCGAGACACCCGGGCCGGCCTACGTGATCGCGAGCCGTCACGCCGGACCGACGCCATCGGTTGCTGAGCTGTCCCAGATGAGGCAGGCCATCAGCATCGTCCCCTTCATCATCCCGGGCGTCCAGGAGTTGTGGAAGCTGCTGCTGAAGGTGCGCGACTCCGGCGAACTGAACCCGATCGACGAGTATCTCGACCACCTCTTCGAACTCGAGGGCACGGAGGAATTCGTGGGATGGGGGGACGCCTTCGTCAAGCCGAGCTATCAGGACGTGCGCGGACTCGAAGAGCGATTCCTGCCGTCCGATCAACAACGCGACTACAACACCATCCACGATTAAAAGAAGGTCTCATACGGAAAGCTTGTTCCAGCAGTTCAACGCTGCGGCGAGTTGTAGAAACCCGGCGAAATGTTCGACGTAGAGTTCGTACCAGATCGTCAATCGACGGTAGCCGCGGAGCCAGCCAGAGTGCGTTCGATCTTCGAACGGTACCGGCCCAGTCGCTCGCTACTGTCGATGCCGCGACGAGCGATGCGCGGCACGACGCCACGGGAGCGTAACCACCGGCGGTGCGCGGGGCAGTCGTAGCTCTTGTCGACGCGCATCCGGCCGGGTCGGCAACCGTGTCGCCCCGAGATTAACGAATCAGGCTGACGGAGGTCAACATTGGCTGCAACATGACACTGCCGTGGGCGTTCGCGGAGGTCACCGCAGTCAGCAGCGGGATTCCCTCACCGGTCGACAAGTCGCCGACATTGAGGATCAACGCCTCCGGACGCGGTGACCAGGACACAATGTCCTCGACGCAAGACAATCCAGGGGCCTCCTCGATGAGTACCTCGCGCTTCATGTGGCCTCCTTCGAGCCCGAAGCTCATCTCGAGTTCCGTCAGGAGATCGTCGATGAACCACACGTCGCGGGACTGAACACCTGTAGGACGACTATCAGGCTTCAGTTGCATCCACTCTTGGGTGGCATTGACTTGGCGACCGGGCTGTCCCCGCTCAGGCAAAGGTTCTTCCGCATATGGGATCTCCCCATGGGCGATCGGACGAAAGTCCTTGACGTTGAGTGCAGCATGATGGAACCTGTATTTGGCGCTTTTCAGATAGCTCTAAGTTTTCTTTGGGGACGGAGTCCAGATGACAGTGCAGGATGTGGTCCCGGCTCGGGGTGGGGTGCGCTCGACGTCGGCGTTGGCGGAGTTCGTCGCGGCTACCTCGTACGAGGATCTGCCGGAGGCGGTGGTCG